>NZ_JBBECH010000089.1:0-56443 GCF_040881935.1 Saccharospirillum sp.
TTGGGTGGGTCAATTTTATTGGCCAAAAGTGGGTTAAAAGAAATGGCCATTGACAACTGTACTCCGGTAACTTCCTGACCCAGCAGTACCTGGACGGAAAAGATTTGTACGAAGAGCAGCTCAAGGTCATAGCAGAACTGGCCGCCGAATGGCGTGAACGTTTAATGTCGATCAGCTGGTTCATGAGCGCGCTGAATGAAGACATTGCGCGCCAGGCCAATGCAGAAGACGGTTGTACTGGTCGATTTTGGGAAGGCAGATTCAAATCCCAGGCCTTGCTGGATGAAAAAGCCTTGGCAACTTGCCTGGCCTACGTTGATTTAAACCCTATCCGAGCCCAGATGGCAGACACGCCAGAATTATCCGAATTCACCTCAGCTAAAGAACGGATAGTTACCGCGCAAAAGGCTCTGGATTCGCAGGAGCCACATCAACCAAAATCATTGTTTCCGTTTGTGGGCTACCCGCGACAGGACATGCCGGCAGGCCTTCCGTTTCGACTGCAAGACTACCTGGAACTGGTCGACTGGACCGGGCGCCAGATCCGGGATGACAAACGCGGGAACATCAACAATAGCATTCCGCCCATTCTTGAACGCTTGAACATCGATGCAGAGCACTGGGTCTACAACACTCAGCACTTTGAAAGTCAGTTTAAAAGCCTGGTGGGTACTGCAATCTCCATCAGGGCCAAGTTTCAAAAATTTGGCTATCAGCGAACCCCAGGGCTTGGGTTAGCTGAACTGCTGACTTAGATAGTCACCCTTTAAAATAATCGTCACGGGGTTACCTGCGGCTTTGTTGTGCTTGAAATTTGGGGTTTCTGCGCCATTCTGTCATTTCACCAGCTTACTACCCATTTTTTGCGTTCTATTGTGAGACTTTAAAATCGTTCGGCTAGATTTTCGTTATTACCCACTACGTTGGGTGTCCGGCTTAGTCCTGTTCATGTGGGGCAAAAAAAAGCATGTGGTGGGTGTCCAGCTAGATGGTTTTCCTTGAAAATATAACGTCTAAATTCAGTTAAGTTTGAGACGATGACGACTTTTTTCGGGTCAGACGTCACCTGGGATGATTTGTTAGCTTTTATTCGCCCACTCGAAGAACTTCTTTCCGATTGTTCTTGTGTTGTATCGCTGATGATCAATATCAATGCCATTTTGGTCAATGTAATCTGCAAGAACGTGACGAGCCACCTCTTTGTCACCAGTTTCAAGATTAAACACTTGAATTTGGGAGCTGTCCCTCATAACCACTCTATAGTGACCAGTAGTCGTTATAATTTCTGTCTCATCAACTATATCACCGATATCCTCGCCGGTTCTCATCGACTTTTTCATTGAGATGTCAGTGGTCAATGCACAATGCATGGCGAATGCCTTCAGAGTATGACGAATGTAATCATTGATGGGGTTAATTTGGGCAGATGCTTCCAGTGAAAGAATTTTCTGAATGATGTCCACCACACATTTTTCACTTGCACTCCAATAGAGCCAGTACTTTCTGTGATTTTCACTCGCAATTTTAAGGTTCTCAAATTCCAAAGCTAATTGTGTATTCATGGAATGCGGTGTCAAAAAGACGAAAGTTAACGGATCCGCAAGTGTGACATCGGATGTGACGGCAGCGTAATATTCAGCTAGCTGGTCAGCATTCGCGGCACCGAACTTGATCTTATTTTCGATGATAATTCTGTGACGTTCGTTTTTATGAGCATCAAGGATAATCAGCTGGACGTCAATATCTTTCCTGGAACCTTTCAGGCCATACGGTTCCTCAAGTGAAACTTGGGAATCTACAAACCCATCTGCCAGAATATCGTAAAATCGTTCGCCATCTATAGCTGCTAAAAACTGTCTTACGAAGGAATCTCCAAGTCCGTGATCTCTATTACTGTCGAGTAAATATCCGAGCATTGCGGACATGCTCGGCTCATGCAGCCGAGATTTTCCTTGGCTCAGAACTTGAAAAATATTCATTTGTGCACCATGAAATCTAACGCAGAGTTAGCGGCGAGCGGTTGCGAGTCCACAGACTGCCGCGAAGCGGTGTGTTTAGGCTGTATTGCTACAGCGTCTTGTTAGGGCTCTTCATTTTGCGAAGTAGCTCATTAGGATCTCCCTGACCGGTATCACCTGTTTGATTTTCATAGTAGCTTCTGAACTCAATTGTTCGGTCTACTACTTGCTGGCTTCCTAAGGCCTTTGCAGAAATAAGGCAAGCCAAAATCCCTCTATACCCGTAGTTGATGAAGTCCTTAGTAGTAACTTCATGCCACTTAGTACCGATTTGCCCATGCAAATAATACCTAGGAGGTAGGCCATAGATCATTTCAATTAAATGTACAGATGAACCATGCACATAACCGCTATATGCCTGGCTAATGGTTCGATTATTCTGCTTTGCATCCGAAGGATTTAAGCTATTTTTATTTGCATTTGCCAAAGCAGCGTGGATTTTCCGTCTTGGAATTGTTGGCCTGTTTTGTGAAGATAAAAATGCACTGTCTTCATTTTCAAACTCCTCCGCAAAATGAATGTCTAAATAACCTTGATGCAATTTAGAGAGCTCACCACCCACACACGGTTGCGCCAAAAATAAAATATCTTCAAAAATTTCATCAAGAGTTCTAAACAAAACGTTAGTTTCCTGGGTATACCCATTCTCAATTAAGAGAAGAGCGCCATTTAATGACGATATCATTCTGGCGAATTTCTGAATTAGCGCAGCTTCTATTTCTTTTCCTAAGTATCGAAGGGACTTCCCCCCAGCCCTATAGACGAAAGTAGGTCTAGGTGCCAATCTTTCTAATTCGACAAAACACGTTTCTAGAAATTTTGTTGTTTCGGAAAAAATGATCATAGTAAACCCAATTATTTAGGTAACCGGCGCCGGAGCGCCAGCGTAGGGAACCAAAAAAGCGCCACGCTTTTGGCGTCCGGTTGACCGACTGGTTGGGAGTTACTACTCCTTTCGCCAACGACTTATCACATCTCCAAAACTGACATCCTGCCAGGGTTCCTTCCATTCTTTGTGGAAGCAAACACTCTGAGAGTGCGGCTCAGGTTTCGGTAGTGGCATCTGAACAACGGCTGGAAGCAGAACGGCATCACCTACAACAATAGCTTCGCCGGGGGCAAGGTTAGGAAGAATATCTGTGATCCCGCTCGAATTGTCAGGGAAAAGCCGCTTAACGTAGTTTTGGTCTGCATGGTTAGTGAGCCGAAGCGCAACGAAGTTGTTACACTGTGCGAAAATGGTTTCGGAAACCTCTGAAGGGCGTTGGCTCACAACCATCATGCTAAGGCCATATTTTCTACCTTCCTTCGCTACACGCTCAAGCGACTTTCGGGACGCCCGATATGCCGCTTCATCTCTCTGCGGTATGTAATTGTGCGCCTCCTCACAGACCATCATGACTGGCACGTTGTTCAGTGAATCCACTTTGTGTCTTAACTTCGAGTAATGAAAGCAGAAATCGAAAATTAATCGTGACACAAGACTTACTGAAATACTCAAGACTTCAAAGGGAATGCCGCTGAGGTCTATGATTGTGACATTAGCTCTATTAAGGTAGCCAAGGAATTGCTTCATAATTTGCTCGAAATCCACCGTCTCGAACGTTTTCCCGTCGGATTTGACAGGATCAAGCAAGAACCGAAGACGCTTGTCAGCAAGTTTCGTTTCTAGTCTCGACACGAACCGATTGAACTCACCGTTGAATGGACCGTTTGTCGCTTTGGCTGCTGCCGCGGTGGACGGGGCAACGAATATACACTTCTTATCGAAATAATAGTCCTCTCGCGCGTCGATCAGCGTCCCATCCGCTAATTTCGGTTTATCCTCTCCTGTTAATCGCCCAATTACCTCACGATTCATGTTCTCAATGAAGCGATACACTTGCTTGATCGAGAAATACACCGGGGTATCGTACGTCATGTCCTGGAATCCCGGATTGTGTCGTTCCTTGTTCAAAATGACGGCCTGCTTGAACTGGCTCACTTGGTTGTGCGAGTTTTGTTCATTGCTCTCAATGAACATACTTTCTAGTTCCTCAGAGTTCATGAGCCAGTAAGGAAGCTGAAGGCTGTCTACATCCAAGCGGTTCAAAGTGAAGTTCTGCTCCGCCTTTAAAGTAAACGCGGCTGTATACTCATCGTGAATATCAAATACGACGACGTGAGAGTTGTTCTGTTTGCCGAAGTTTGAGTTCTTATCGTCTGCGATTCCTACCACGTCTTGGAGAATCCGAGATACTGTGCATGACTTCCCGGAACCCGTGGAACCAACAATCGCTATATGCTTGCTGAAAAAACGGTCTCCATGGATTTTCATGGGCGTCGCCTTATTCAGTGATAGTCGGCCTAGGGGAAACTGATACTCGGCGTCTTCCGCGAATAGCTTGCTTAGGGTTTCTTCGTCTGCAGTGAATGCAGGCTCAGTGGGAACTGGCAGCAGAACACTTGCACGCTCAAAGGTCTTACCGTCTATAAGCGTACCGACGGCCTGACATTCAATATGAAATTGCCACTTCGGCTTACCCTCGGAATCCTGGCCGTGTACTCCACGGATATTTCGAATAGATGCTATGGTGAAATCACTATTTCCCTGAGCAATCCGAAGATACCGGCCAACTTGAAGGGCCGCCTTGTGCTCTTCGAACACTTTCAGATCATCTATAAGTACTATAACGGCCTCCGGTGAACAGGAGAGAACCTGGCCGATACTATTCGTAGACATTGCTTACCCCCATAGCATACTTAATTTCTTTAATTGTTGCGCCAGCCAGACGCTCGACGTTGATGTCTACGGTATCGAGATCATCGCAGCCCGGGTCGCCAATTATGAATAGATCGTCACACTTCCGATTGTTTAGGACTTTGCCATGTTCGGAGAAGCTTAGAATGCGCAAACTGAATTCGCGTTTCACTTCATTTCCAGTGAACTTAGAAGCAAGCGGCTCGCGAAAGAAAAATGACTCTTCAAACTGTCTGCCCATATAGCCGTCGGTGGCCACAATACCCTTTAGATACAGACGATGCTGGATCTCCTGAATTTCGTTCCGATTTGCATGAAGACATAAGATAGGTGTGTCAATGTGTGCGGACTTAAAGTGATACTTGCCAATGTAGTCAGAAATTAAAAGCACGATTTCACTGTCAAAGTCCTCGATGTTGCTGGGGTCAATCACGAAGTAGCGAAGTCGGGAGTTCTTATCCAAGTGAATTTTAAGCTGCTTTCGGCGCGCCTGGAGAAGTTTCTCTCGGGTCTTGAGCGCCAGAGTCCATCGGGAAATGGCCGTCTTACGTATAGCCATCAGATTAGAAAGAAAATCTTTCTTCGTGATCTGCCTTTCGGTGACATTATGCCTAACGCTTAGCGAGGCGATCTTATGGATCGCATTTGGATATGCCAAGGTTTCGATCTCACCGCTCGGCATTCCGTTCGCTTCCAGTTCCTCGCCGACGCGCTTCACGATTTCGTCATAGCAAGGACCAAACTCCATGGTGAACCTGCCTAAAAATCCATCAAGGTCGACGCCGGTCGGCACTGCCTCAACGTGTTTTGCAAGGGCCTTGTCCTTAGACTTCAAAGCAGCTTCAAGTACTGCTTTGTCAATTACGGGGGCGGGCGTACCCACTCCAGAAAAATGGACAAACAGGATATAGCGAATGCTCGCGGACTGATTATCTGAAAAGTGTTTGAGCATCTGGAGCAATGCCTTGAAAACAGCGCTCGCAGTGAAAGATGTGCTTGCCTCATGGTATTTGCACTGAACCGCGGTTAAGGTTGTAGGGGTGGCGACCTCGATGTCTTCGATGATTCCCTCAACTGTTACTTTGTCCTCATCCTGCGCGCTCAGTATCTCCAACGCAGTCTTGTTAAATTGATACAAAAACCCCTGAATCGTATAATCAGCAGTACGCGGCATATCGCTTTCCCTTCATCCTATCGCCCAACAGTTTCTTCTTCCTCGTCTCCGCATGTGATACCGACAACATTGACCCTAAACTCACCACAACATTCCACTAAAACTCAGCGATACAGGGCCTGGGGTTACTACTGACATCATTAAACGACGCATATCAAAACCGGAAAAACTGTCGCTTCAGACGACTATTCCAAATATCAGTGTCTCCGAAGATACATATCCCTGGATATTCCCAGTATCAGCGTCGCACTCACTGTATTCAATGTGATCATGTTCACAAAGATAGTGCTTAAGGCTGTACTGAGACTCGGCACAATTAATCATTCAATGAAACAGTCAAATCTCTTGGCAATTGTTAGCTTCGGTGTTACTTCGCCGATGTGCTCATTCACGCAGTATTCAAGTGGTTCTAGGGCCTGTATATTTGGAGAACAAACGAATCTCCACCCATGTTTGAACTTGCACGAACTAGAAACCGTAAGCCAGATGAATACGCTGTAGACTAGCTACCGCCCGGCCGGTTACAGGGCACACCAAGGCGAAAAACGTTGTTTCGTCACCTTCTCACTCTGTGATGAAGTTGGCAAGTATTTATTGACTGGGAGTCTGCCGGACTTAGGATGAATTGGCTGCGGAAGCGGGACGACGGTCCAAATATCCGCAAATTTCGAGCACATAGACCCACTATGCACACGAAATTTGCGAACATTTGGCCTCGCCGTCTCACTCCCTCGCTTCATCCCCCTAAGTCCGACAGACTTCTAGGGGTGTCACATCTGTCCGCTTTTTGGGGTTGGGCAGTGATTTGTTTTGCTTCCTGTCACCCAGGGGGCTGGCTTCCTACGAATTGGGGCGGCATGTAGTGGCCTTTTTGGCTGTCTTCCTTGGTTTTCGCTTTCTACCAAAACCCTTGCCCGGCTTTTTACCCAGCCCGGCCAACCCTGTAGGCACAACCGTCCGCAATTGCCCGCATAACTCACCCAGCCCCACTTCAAGAGGCCCCATCAAATCCTCATAGCGGGCTTTTTTGCCTGCGATATCACCTAATACCGACTCCCACCGGGCCGTTAGGTCTGGCTGGGTAATTCGCTCGGGTAGGGCGTGTATCAGGGTTTTGCCCGCCTGGGTTGCATGAATGTTCTTGCCCTGGCGTTGCAGGAAGCCGCGTTTGAACAGTAGCTCGATAATGCCTGCCCGGGTGGCTTCAGTGCCCAGGCCGTCGGTTTCTTTTAGGATGCTTTTCAGCGAGGCATCGCTGACGAAGCGGCTGATGCCGGTCATGGCGGCGAGTAGGGTGGCTTCGGTGAAGGGTTTTGGGGGTGTGGTGTGTTTTTCCTGGCAGTTGGCCTGTAGGGATTGCAGTGGCTGGCCTTCTTTCAGGGGTGGCAGGGGCGGGGCTGTTGTTGAATCAGTCGTTGCGTCGTCTTTGTTGCGGGCGCTGGGGAACAGGGCTTTCCAGCCCAGGTCGTGGGTGTCGGTCTGGCTGGCGCGGAACAGGCCGTTTTCTATGGTGACTTCTACTTTGGTGTCTAGCTTTTTCCACACGGGCATGAACTGGGCGAGGTAGTTGCGGCAGACCAGGCTGTAGACCTTGAGTTCATCGGCATTCAGGCGGGTCAGGTTGCGTTGTGTGGGGATGATGGCGTGGTGGGCACCTACTTTGGCGTCGTTCCAGGCTTTGCTTTTCTGTTTCAGGTTCAGGCGGCCGCCGGTGTCGCTGAAGCCGGTGTGGTTCAGATTGCTCAGGCTGGGTTCAATCGCTTTGGTCACCGCGGTTGCTTCGGCAAAGTGCTCTGCGGGCAGGTGGCGGCTGTCGGAGCGTGGGTAGGTAATGGCCTTGTGGGTCTCATAGAGTGACTGGGCAGTGTCGAGTACCTGTTGGGCGCTCATGCCGAAGGCGCGGTTGGCGTCCATTTGCAGGCTGGAGAGGCTGTGTGGCAATGGTGCGGGCTGGTTAATGGCTTTCTGTTCCAGCCGGGTGACGCTGGCTGGTTTGAAGCTGACGCGCTGCACTACGTTTTGCGCTAATGGCAACGAAAGGTTGCGGCCCTGGTCATCCAGCCAGGGCTCGCAGGCTTCGCTGGGAATCCATTTGGCGTTGAAGCGCTCACCCTGGTCGGTTTCCAGCAAGGCGATGACCTCGTAATAGGGCTTGCTAACAAAGGCCTCGATGCTGTCGTCCCGACCGACCACCAGCCCCAGCACCGGTGTCTGCACCCGACCAATCGATAACACACCCTGGTAGCCAGCCACCTTGCCTTGCAACGTCATCGCCCGGGTCAGGTTAATGCCATACAGCCAGTCAGCGCGGGAGCGGGCGAGGGCAGAGGTTGAAAGCGGTTGGAAGTCGGCATTGGGCTTTAGCTGGCGTAACGATCGTTCGACCGCCGCCTGGTTCAAATCGGCAATCAGCAGGCGCTGGGTGGCGGCTTTTTTGGCTTTGGGTACTTTCAAGTAAGCAATCACTTCATCGACCAGTAACTGGCCTTCACGGTCCGGGTCGCCGGCGTGTACCAGTTGGTCGGCTTCTTTAACCAGCTTGCGCAGCACGCTTAGCTGGCCGGCAACCTGCTTGCGCGGTACCCATTGCCATTGCCGGGGAATAATCGGCAGGTGGTCGTGGCTCCAGCGTTTAAAGGCCGGGTCGTAGGCATCCGGGTCGGCCTGCTCCAACAGGTGGCCGATGCACCAGCTCACTACATCGCCACTGGCAAAGCGGATGCAGCCGGTTTCTTTCTTGCCGCTGCCGGGCAGGGCATCGGCAATGGCGCGGGCGAGGCTGGGTTTTTCGGCAATGAAGAGGCGCATGGTATTAAATCGATAAGTATGGATGGATATACAGTAATCTGCTGAGCGCTGAGGATCAAGGTTTTGAGCTGTGAGCTTCGAGCTAAGAGCTATTAGTTTCTAGTCTGCACTGTTTCCGACCAAACGAGTGCTGGCTGCCGGGTAGGCCTGGTCGGGGAAGTTCGCAGCATGGATGCTGCGATCTAGGCTCCATGGATGGATCTACGCCGACCCTGACCAGGCCTACCCGGTGGCCAGCACGGATTCTCGGCACCAAACCCCACCCACGCCTTACCCGCCAGCGATGAACCCGCTATAATGCCCGCCTTTGGGTTGCTGCGTGCAACCCGGCCTGATTTTTTTTGCCGACCCGGGAGCTCCCTTTTTCATGAGTGACAAGCCGTCCAACTTTCTCGCCACCATCATTGAGGATGATCTGGCCCAGGGTAAGCACGATAAAATCGTGACTCGCTTCCCGCCAGAGCCCAATGGCTATCTGCACATCGGCCATGCGAAATCCATCTGCGTGAACTTTGGCCTGGCCGAGCAATTCGGCGGTGTCTGCAACCTGCGGTTTGATGACACCAACCCGGAGAAAGAAGAGCAGGAATATATTGATTCGATCAAGGCCGACATCAACTGGCTCGGGTTTCAGTGGAACGAGACCGAAAAATACACCTCGAACTACTTCGGAACCCTTTATGAGTACGCCGTGCACCTGATTAAAAACGGCGATGCCTACGTGTGTGATCTCTCCGGTGACCAGGCGCGGGAATACCGGGGCACGCTCACCGAACCCGGCAAGAACAGCCCGTACCGGGACAGAAGCGTCGACGAAAACCTGGCCCTGTTCGAGAAAATGCGCAACGGCGAGTTCGACGAAGGCGCCTGTGCCCTGCGCGCGAAAATCGATATGGCCGCGCCGAACATGAACCTGCGCGACCCGATTCTTTACCGCATTCGCAAGAAAGCGCATCACCAGACCGGCAACACCTGGTGCATCTACCCAAGTTACGACTTCGCCCACGGCCAGTCCGACGCGATCGAGGGCGTTACGCACTCCATCTGTACCCTGGAATTTGAAGACCACCGGCCGCTATACGACTGGTTCATCAGCAAATTGCCAGTGCCCGCCGTGCCGCGCCAGTATGAATTTGCCCGCTTGAACGTGAACTACACCATTACCTCTAAGCGCAAACTCAAGCGCCTGGTGGACGAAAACGTAGTCGCGGGGTGGGACGACCCGCGCATGCCGACCATCAGTGGCATGCGTCGGCGGGGTGTCACGCCCACGTCGCTGCGGCATTTCTCCGATATGGTCGGTACCAGCCGCGCCGGTGGCGTGGTGGACCTGGGCATGCTCGACTTCGCCATCCGGGAAGACCTGAACGACAACGCGCCGCGCGCCATGGCCGTGTTGGACCCGCTGAAAGTGGTGTTCACGAACTTGCCGGAAGGGCATCGGGAAGTGTTCACCGCACCGGGTCACCCGAACCGGGAAGACCTGGGCGAGCGCGAACTGCCGTTCACCCGCGAAATTTACATCGACCGGTCCGACTTCAATGAAGACAGCAGCCTGTCGCGCAAGAAGTTCAAGCGGCTGGTAACCGGTGAGTGGGTGCGGTTGCGCAACGCCTACATCATTCAGGCCGATGAAGTGATTAAGAACGACGCAGGCGAGATTACAGAAATCCGTGCCAGCGTCATTGAAGGCACCGTCGGGGCCGATGCGCCCGAAGGCATTCGCCCGCGCGGTGTCATTCACTGGGTATCGGCCAGTGAAGGCGTACCGGCAACGGTGCGGTTGTACGACCGCCTGTTCGATACCGAAACCCCGGATCGCGGCGGCGACGATTTCATGCAATACCTGAACCCCGAGTCGCTGAAGGTGCTGACCGGCTGCGTGGTCGAGCCCAGCTTGGCCAAGGCGGCGGGAGAGCAATCGTTTCAGTTCGAGCGGGAAGGGTATTTCGTGATCGACCGGTTCGATTCCAAACCGGATGCGCTGGTGTTTAACCGCACCATCGGCTTGAAAGAGGTTTGGGAGCGGAAGGTTTAACTTTTAGCCTGGGTACGCGTCGGATGCCGGGGTTGCTCCTGTGGGGTCGGCGTGAATCCGTCCATGGAGCCTAGGCCGCAACATCCCTGTTGCGGACTACCCCACAAGAGCAACCCCGGCACCCGGCGCTCGCACTCTGGGAATCCCAGGATTTAATTCCGGTGAAAACCTGCCCGGATAATTGGCCAGGTTTTCACCAGCATCTTGTGTTTCATTGACCTTGAACAAGTCATCTCTCGATCAGTGATCTAGACTGCGAGGTTAAAACCCTCTGTCTGGAGCCCCTGCATGTTGTCGTTAGTCTACTCCCTGGCTTTTTTGCCGATTGTACTGGCCGGTATTCTGCTGGTCGGGTTCCATTGGCCCGCCAAAAAAGCCATGCCGGTGGTGCTGCTGGTCACGCTGGTGCTGGGTGGCTGGGTCTGGCAGATGAGCCTGATGCGGATGACCGCGTCCATCCTGCAGGGGCTGATTCTGACCGCCGGTATTCTATGGATCATCTTCGGCGCCCTGTTGCTGCTCAACACACTGCAGGCCAGCGGCGCGCTCTCGGCCATTCGCGCCGGGTTTTCCGACATCAGCCCGGACCGGCGCGTGCAGGCTATTCTGGTGGCCTGGCTGTTTGGCTGCTTTCTGGAAGGGGCGTCCGGGTTTGGCACCACCGCCGCCATCGCGGCCCCGCTGATGGTCGCGCTCGGTTTCCCGGCCATGGCGGCGGTGGTGATGGGGATGATGGTGCAATCGACCCCGGTATCGTTCGGTGCCGTGGGTACGCCCATTGTGGTGGGCGTGACAGGCGGGTTGGACCGGATTGCGATCACCGAACTGCTGGTCGGCAACGGCAGCAGTTGGAGCGAATTTTACCGGTTAATGACGTCTGAAATTGCCATCACCCACGGCATCATCGGTACGCTGATGCCGCTCTTAATGTGCCT
Source organism: Saccharospirillum sp. (assembly GCF_040881935.1). Classification (NCBI taxonomy): domain Bacteria; kingdom Pseudomonadati; phylum Pseudomonadota; class Gammaproteobacteria; order Oceanospirillales; family Saccharospirillaceae; genus Saccharospirillum; species Saccharospirillum sp. The sequence continues at coordinate 11,714 of NZ_JBBECH010000089.1, forward strand.
GATGCTGACGCGGTTTTTTGGTGAGAAAAAGCAGTGGAGCCAAGGTTTTGCGATGTTTCCCTTTGCGCTTTTTGCTGGCCTGGCGTTTACCATTCCCTACACAGCGGCCGGCATTCTGCTCGGGCCGGAATTCCCGTCGATGCTGGGTGCCTTGATTGGTTTGATCATCGTCGTACCTGTTGCCAAGCGGGGCTGGTTGCTGCCTACAGAACGCTGGGATTTTGCCGCCAGACAGCAATGGCCGAATGACTGGAACGGCAGCATCGAGATCCCCCAGGATGACACTCCGCCATCCGAACGGATGCCTTTGCTGCGCGCCTGGGCACCCTATGCCATGCTGGCAATACTGCTGGTGCTGACCCGTGCTATCCCGGTTCTGAAAAGCTTTGTTGAAACCTTTCTGGCCTTCGGCTGGACCGATATTCTTGATGAAGGTGGCATCAGCGGCAGTCTTCAGCCTTTGTATTTGCCGGGCGGGATCATGGTGGTTGTGGTTGCACTCACGATGTTGCTGCAGCGCGTTGGAGTGCGTTCGCTGGGTCAGGCAGCCAGTGAGAGCACCAAAACCCTGATCAGCGCCGGCTTCGTGCTGGTGTTCACCATCCCCATGGTGCGTATTCTAATCAACTCCGGCGTCAACGCCGCTGACCTACCATCCATGCCCCGCGCCATGGCGCAACTGGTGTCGAGCAGCGTCGGTGTGGTTTACCCCATGTTTGCGGCAACCGTGGGTGGACTGGGTGCTTTCATTGCAGGCTCAAATACACTGTCGAACTTGATGCTGTCTGACTTTCAATTCAATACGGCCCAGTTGCTTGGCGTATCAACCGCCATGATGGTCTCTGCCCAGGCGGTGGGTGCAGCAGCCGGGAATATGATCGCGATACATAACATCGTTGCGGCATCGGCCACGGTTGGCTTGATGGGGCGCGAGGGCACGATACTGCGCATGACCATTATTCCGACGTTGTATTATTTGGGGATGGCAGGTTTGATAACGGTAATAGCGGTATATGTAATTGGTGTGAGTGACCCGGTGATGGCGGCGATGCAGTAAGCCCTGCTGTTAGCCGCGTACACGCCGGTAGTGCATAGCGACGGCGCCGTTGCGGAGCGGCATCGACGAGATCAGCTCAAGCCTTCGCGTGCTGGGTAGCCCGCTCTGGTAAAGGGTCGGTCCGTGACCCGCGATTCTGGGGTGGACGAGAAACTTATACTCGTCAATCAGATCCAGCCGGTCAAGCTCGGTCGCGAGCTTACCGCTGCCGAGCAGCACGCCGGCAGGAGTTGAGTCCTTGAGGTTCTGTACCTGGGTGTACAAATCACCATCGATGTGGTGGCTGTTGCTCCACGGAAAGTCCGTTCGCGTCGACGACACGACGTACTTTGGCTTGGCTTCCAGCTTAACCGCCCATTCGAGAATCGCAGGCGGAGCTTTCTCTTCGCCGCGAGCGACCGCCGGCCAGTAGCCCTCCATCATCTCGTAGGTGACGCGGCCCCACAACATTGCCCCGCTTTCGTTCATGAGGCGGGTGAAGAAAGTGTGGGTCTCATCGTCGGCGATTCCCTCCTGATGGTCGACGCAGCCGTCCAGGGTTAGGTTGAGGCTGAAGGTTAGAAGTCCCATGTGATTTTGCTCCGAGTTGGGTGCCCGTTTTTACCATCTAAGTTAGTGTTTATTCGGTTATCTTCATTCTCTGTATTATGGTTCAAATGAGCGCTATTACTCTTCGCCTAACGTCGACAACTCGTGCGGCTTTGCAGTGGTAGCGGAGCCGCGACGAAAAAGCTATCGCTGTGACTGGGTGTGTATGACCCTAAAAACACTATTTTATTGAATGGAAGCCAATCAGATTGCCTTCAGTGTCTTTAGCCAGTGCGCAGAAACCGTGTTCACCTATAGACGTCTTTTCCTGGAATAGGCTGCCACCATTTTCTGCTGCTCTTGTGGCCTGCACAGCACAGTCGTCACATCCGAAATAAACCAGGGTTCCCCCACCTCCAGGAGCAAAACCTTCCATTTTGGCTAGCATACCGCCTGCGCCGTAACTACTCATTCCAGCGTCTTTGTCCATCGGGAAGAACCACATATCCATCTCTATCTCAGGCGTCGGATTGGACATTTGTTCAAGCTTGGTTTCAAGCACCGCCTCATAGAATGCTCGAGCTCGCGCCATGTCTTGCACGTATATTTCAAAGTGAACAACCGGGTTGCTTTTCATTGACACTATCCTCGGGGTGGGTCGATGTGGTGTTTAACGCCTAAGTCCGACAGACTCCTAGACTCAGCCACTCCCTCACCGCAGTGAAGCCGTCCGGGTTGGCTGCTGTGCCTTGCTGAGCACTATGTTTCTCTACTTGCCTGCTGCATTCGCCTCTACATACCGGCCGAAGTTGTCAGAGATGGCCTGCCAGCCTGCTTGTTGCATTTCCGGTGAATTCTCGGTCTCTGGATCGAACAGTGTTTTAACATGAACGTTGTCACCTTGCTTCACGAACTCTACCTTTACCTCTCGGCCGTCGCTCATGCGGTATTCAATGATGCTTTGTGGCACAACACGGGTGTATGTGCCCTCGAAGTCAAAGCCCATGCTGCCATCTTTGGCTTCCATCCGTGACGAGAATGTTCCGCCTTCGCGCAGATCAACGGTGCTACGAGTGGTGTGCCAGTCCTCTTGTGCGGAATTCCATTGCTTGATGTCTTCCGGGTTGTTCCACATATCCCAGACGCTGCTCAGGTTTGCTTTTACGACAGTCTCAATGGTGATCTTCATATGATAATCCTTAAGTAATATCCGCCAGTGGTTGCACTATAGTCGAACAGGAAGCTACCTATTCGACACCGTTGTGCAAATATTTGATATGACGAACGCGTCAAACACCGGCCGACTACGGTGCCTCTCACTGTCCCGGTGGTGGGTGCCTGGTTCTGGGATGATTGGCAGGCCAAAGTTAGCCAGCAGAACGGGACCTGGAAGAAGAGACGGGCGTGGAACGAGGCCATCGATCTGGCCGCTGTGAAGTGGGTAACTGGGCTGCAATTGAGTGGGTAATCGCGACAATCGCGGTGTCTGAAGTTCACCGCGATTGCCGGAGCTTGAGTTTTAAAACTACATCTGTGACTGCAAGTAGTTCGGCAAGCCGATCATCTTGATCAGGCGCAGTTGCTGTTCCAGGTAGTAGGTGTGGTCCATTTCTGTATCGTCGAGCAGTGGCTCCAGCATGTCGCGGGTGCCGTAGTCCTGCTCTTTTTCGCACAGGGCAATGGTGTCGGTGAGCAGTTTCCGCACCGCGTATTCAACGTCGAGATCGCTTTGCAACATAGAGGGAACATCGGAACCGATGTTGATCGGTTCGCGGTCTTTCATGTTGGGCGTGCCTTCCAAAAACAGAATGCGTTCAATCAGTTTGGTGGCGTGGCCTTTCTCGTCATCGAATTCGTGACTGATACGCTCGTAGAGTTTGGTCAGGCCCCAGTCGCGATACATTTCCGAATGCAGGAAGTACTGGTCCATCGCCGAGAGTTCATTGGCGAGCAGGGCGTTCAGGGCCTTGATGATGGTCGGATTGCCTTTCATGGTCAGTCCTCATCCGAAAGGTTGGCTTGGAGATAGTTCGGCAGCGTGATGTTCGCGATCTGGTAGTGCTGGGTTTCCAGCCAGTCGAGGTAGTCTTCCTCGTATTCCAGCAGTTCGACCAGCAGATCGCGGCTGACGTAATCCTGCTGCGTTTCACACAGGGCGATGACGTCTTTGAGCTGAGTTATTTGCTCTAACTGAAAGTCAGCATCGAGCTTCAACATTTCTTCGGTATGCTCACCGACCATCAGCCGGTTCAGCTTCTGCAAGTTGGGCAGGCCTTCCAGAAACAGAATGCGCTCGATCAGCTCATCGGCCTGTTTCATATCCTTGATGGATTTCTTGTAGCTGTGTTCGTTCAGCCGCTCCAGACCCCAGTTGCGGTACATTCGCGCGTGAAGAAAGTAACGGTTAATGGAAGTCAGTTCGGTGGTCAGCACCTTGTTCAGTGCGTCGATCACCTGACGGTCACCCTGCATTGGTAAACTCCTGAAACGCTGTATCAAAATACCGTCGGTGGAGTATAGCTGACTGACGGGCGATGTGGGAAAAAACGGATTACTGGCTCGGGTCGATCCGGTTCTGAATGGAATTGTTGTTGCGGAACCAGCCAGCAATGCTGAACCGGGTGCGTTCGGCCGCCAGTACTTCGTGCGGAAACTCTTCGCTCAGGAAAATGACCATGCTGCCCAGGGTTGGCAGTAAGCGGCTGACCGGCTGGTTTTGCTCATCGTACATCAGCAATTCACCACCCTGGTTGTCTTGCCAGTCGGGGTTCAGGTAGGTCACCGTCGTCAGTACCCGGTTGCTGCGCCCGTGGAAGGCGTCGAGGTGTTTGCGGTAGAAGGCGCCGGCATCGTAACGGGCGTAGTGGCATTCATAGTCCCACAAGCCGAGCAGCAGACGCTTGTTGAGTTCCAGCCGCAGTTCATCAGCCGCCGCCAGATACTCCCGCTGCGCCGCAGTTTCCCCGGTTAGCCAGTGCGTACTGTCGCGGCGAATCAGATCGTTGGTGTGGTTATCCTGCTTACGGCCAATGCCGGCCTGATCCCATTGGTCCGGCTGGTGCTGGTGAATATCCTGCAACAACGCCAGTGCCAGGCCATCGGTGATGCCATGGGGCAGGTGCACCCAACCATGCTGGCGCAAGCCATTGGCGATGAGGCCGTAATCCCACAGAGGGGTCAACAGGGCGGTCGTGTTCAAGGCCGGGCATCCGAAAAGGGTGCGCTATAGTACAAAAACTGACCGTCGGGTAAAGCGCTTTTTCACTTTGTTAACTAAGCCGCCGTACCCTCTGTAAACAGCGCCTCGATCTGCTGTTCGTATTGTTTGGCAATGGTACTGCGCCGCACCTTCATGGTGGCGGTTACTTCGCCGTCGTCGTGGTCGAGTTCCTTGGTCAGCAGGGTGAAGCGTTTGATTTGCTCGACTGGAGCAAGTTGGGCGTTGCCCTTGTCGATTTCGGTCTGGACCAACTCTCTTACCCTGGGGTTTTCGGCCAGGGATTTGAAGGTGGTGTAAGCCAGGTTCTGGCGTTCGGCCCAGGTGGTGACGGTGTCGTAGTCGACCTGGATCAGCGCCACCAGGAATTTGCGCTGGTCGCCGATGACAATGCACTCCTTGATGAAGGGGCTGGCCTTCATGGTGTTCTCAATCACGCTGGGCGATAGGTTCTTGCCAGCGGCGTTGATGATGATGTCTTTCTTGCGATCGACAATGGTCAGGGTGCCGTCTTCGTGTTCTTCAACCACGTCGCCGGTGTGCAGCCAGCCGTCTTGCAATGTTTCAGCGGTGGCCTTGTCGTTTTTGTAATAGCCCTTGAAGATGATTGGGCCGCGCAACAGCAATTCGCCGTCGTCACCCACGCGGGATTCGACGCCGGTGATGGCGCGGCCAATGCGGCCCTGGCAGTTCAGGTCCATCGGTTGCAGGGTGGCGGCACCGGTGGTTTCGGTCATGCCGTAAATCTCGATCAGCGGCAGGCCCATACCGCGGAACATGGCCAGCAGGTCGGGTGAAATCGGTGCGGCGGCGGTCATGGCGATGGTGCAGCGGGCCAGGCCCAGATAACCGAGCAAGGGGGTGTACACAAAAGGCCGGTACAGGGCGTAGCTCAGTTTCTCACTACCACTCCAGTGTGATTTGGGTTTTGCACCGCGTTGCTGGGCGGATTTCAGGGCTTTGTGCAGTAGCCAGCGGCGCATCGGGCCGGTGCGGTCGCCCAACACGGTGATTTCAGATTGCATTTTCTCCCAGATGCGCGGTACGCCAAAAAACATCTGAGGTGATATTTCCTGCAGGTCGGTGCGAATGGTGCGCAGGCTTTCGCCAAAGTTGACCACCATGCGGCGGGCCATGGCGTTCATGGTCGAAAACGCCTGCTCGGCCACATGGCACAGCGGCAGGTAAGACAAAATGTTCTGATGCGTCTGGGAGGGCACCGCATCCCACAGCAAGGCCATTTGCGACCAGATATTGCGGAACGAAATCATCGCGGCCTTGGGCAGGCCGGTGGAGCCGGAGGTGAAGACGATCAGCGCTGTATCGTCCGGCTCTTGCTGGGCCAACCGGTCTGTTACGGCATTGGGTGAGTGCTTCAGTTGTGTCTTGCCGCGTTCGATCAGCGCATCGAGCGTCATCCACAGGCTGGCGTCGTAGCCATAAAGGCCTTTGGCATCGAAGACGACGATGTGTTCAAGCAGCGGCAGTTTGTCGCGTATCTCCAGCACCTTGTCGACCTGTTCCTGGTCTTCGCAAAACACTACCTTGCAGTCGGCACTGCTGAGCAGGTGCACCACTTCGTTGACCGGGCTGGTCGGGTAAATGCCGCAACAAACGGCGGCGGCACTGTTGATGCCCAGTTGCGCCACGATCCATTCCTGGCGGTTCTCGGAAATAATGCCCACGTGGTCGCTGTGTTGAATGTCGAGGTCGATCAGCCCGGCGGCGATGGCGTGGGTCTGGTCGCGGTATTGGCGCCAGGTGGTTTCCTGCCAGATGCCCATGTCTTTCTGACGCATGGCGACTTCGTCGGGCACGGTCTGGGCGTGGCGCTCCAGTAGTTGGGTAAGGCTGATGTAGCCCTGGTCGTGAAACGAGAGTTCAGACATCTCGGCGGCGCTCCTCAGTTGAGCCAGCGCTTACGGCGCTTGTAGTGCTTGATGTTTCGAAACGATTTTTTATCGTCCTGCTCGCCAACACCCAGGTAGAAGGTTTGAATGTCGGGGTTTTCGCGCAACTGCTCAACGGACCCTTCGAGCACGACCTTGCCGTTTTCCAGAATGAAACCACGATGAGCGATGCGAAACGCGGCGCTCGCATTCTGTTCAACCAGCAAGATACTGGCGCCTTGTTCCTGATTGACACGGGCGATGTTGTCGAAAATTTCATCGACCATGCGCGGTGCTAAACCGAGTGAGGGTTCATCCAATAAAATGAGCCGTGGTTGTCCGATCAGCGCGCGGCCAATTGCTAACATTTGCTGTTCGCCACCGGACAACAGGCCCGCTGTCTGGTGAGCCCGTTCCTTGAGTTTTGGGAAAAACGCGTACACAGCATCGTAATCGGGTTTCTCTTTGCGCCCGGTCAGGGCGTAGGAGGCTGCTATGAGGTTATCTTCAACCGTCATCTCGGCAAAGATGCGTCGGCCTTCACGAACGTGAATCAGACCAGCGCGAGCCAGTTCGTGAGGCGCAACCCGGTTGATGCGATTGCCATCGAACAAAATTTGACCGGCGTCGACCGAACCGTTTTCCAGCGGTAGCAGGCCGGAGGCTGCCTTGAGTACCGTGGTTTTCCCAGCGCCGTTGGCACCCAGCAGGGCGACCACCTCGCCCGGTTCGACCGACAAGGTCAGGCCCTTCAGTACCTGAATCGCGTGGTGATAGGCCACTTCAATGTTTTCAATGCTCAGCATGTCTTAACCCGGTGACGGAGTCTGGAGCGGCCCGGGTTGGCCCGGGCCGCGGCTTGGGGCGTTGCCAGGTCTATAATTCAGACCTGAATCCAGTCCGAGACCGGGTTGTACAGGCGGCTTTCGGCGTCGTACCGGTACACCCGGCCCTGGCCTATTTTGTTGTTCACAACGTTGACCGGCTCACCGAAGAAACCACTGCTGTCCCAGTTGCGAATGGCACCGAGCTCGGCCATCAGGTTATCGGGCGTGACTTCTTTGTCGGCTTCGATCACACGTTCCATGCATAGCTTCCACAATTCCAGACACAAGCGGCCTTCCAGTTCCCAGGCGGTCACGTAGCCGGAGAACCCCGGATTGATCGACCGTTTGAAATCACCGAGTTCCCGGTAGAAGGGGGCGTCTTCCTGGTCGTAGAAATAGCGGTAGGGCATAACGCCCTGGTAGCCATCGAGGAAGGGGCCTGCCTGCTCGGTTACCCGGTCGGCAATGATTTTTTCCATGCCCCAGAAGGTGCCCATAAACTGGGTGGTCAAGCCAAAGGCACGAGCGCCACCGATCAACTGCGGCCAGACTCCGGTCACATAGCCCTGCAATAGGGTGTATTCGGGGTTAGCCTGAGCCAGCTTGGTGACGTGGTTTTCAATATCGGCACCTTCGGCACGGGTAACTTCTTCCAGCACCACCTCAATGCCGAGTTCTTTCGCTACGCGGCGGCCATGCTCGATGGGGTCGCGCCCGAATTCGGTATCGGAATAAACAAAGGCGACGGTTTTGCCGCCCTTGTCGGCGATGTCACGCAATAGGATTTCAAACTGATCTTCATAGGTTGGGCCGGCCATGAACTGGTAGGGCCGGTTGGCTGGGTTCGAGAGCGCCGAGGCAAAGGAAGTTGAGCCCATCATTACGGCGTTGTCACCGGTCAGGGTAGGGCCGACCAGTTCCATAAAGCCAGTGGAGTCGCCGTAGTAAAAGTGCAGATCACCGGCGGCCTGAGCGCGCTGGAAATTGGCCAGAGCGTTGCGCGGAATGTAGCCGGAATCAGCCACTTCAACCCGAATCGGCTTGCCACCGATGCCGCCACTGTCGTTAACCTGCTGCTCGAACTCGCTAAAGGCAGGGGCCACAAGCTGGCCCGCCGTCGCGAACGGGCCAGTCATTGGCAGTGAAGCCGCCACGCGCCAGTGCGCACCTTCAGCCCGTACAATACCAGGGGCCATGCTGGCCGCGGTAAGAGCGGCGCCGGTTTTTAACAGAGTTCTTCGATTCAGGGCCATGATAGCCTCCTTTGGTTTTGTTTTTATTGATCGTCGTACTTGTTCGTCTCTTTTTTAGGTCGTTATCTATTTATTTTGCAAATGGCCAGCGTGACATAAAGCGCCAGAAACGGTCCCAGATGTTGACCAGGCCCATCGGTTCGAAGATCAGAAAGCCGATGATCATCAGACCGAACAATATATCGCGTGTGGGACTAACCCAGGTCTGGGCGGTTGCATCGCCACCGGTAATGGCCGCGGCGACGATCTTTAGCATTTCCGGTACCAGCAAAATCAGAATAGTCCCAAAAATAGGCCCAAGCGTACGGCCCATGCCCCCGGCGACTAAGCAAACGACCAGCGTGATCGACATGTTCAGCCCAAAGTCTTCCGGCAGTATAGCCGGGAAAAAGTAAGCCCACAGGCTGCCCGCCGCGCCGCAATAAGCGGCTGAGATGGCAAAGCTTTTCAGCTTGTGACTGAACAGGGCAATGCCGAGAATTTCGGCCGAGTAGTCTTTATCCCGAATCGCAATCAGTGCGCGGCCAAAACGGGTGCGAAACAGGTTTTGGGCGAACAGGAGCATCAGCACCATCACCGGCATAATGAAAAAGTATTTAGCTTGCTGGGACACCAGTTCATAACCAAAGAAAACGGCGTTGGGGGTCTCGATGCCGCTCACGCCGCCGGTCCATTCCGCCAGCCATTCCTGTTCAATCAGAAACAGAATGATGAAGTTGGCCGACAGGGTAGCCACCGCCAGATAGAGCCCTTTAACCCGCAAGGAGGGCAGGCCGAACAGCACACCAAAGGCGGCCGTGACCACGGTTGAAATCACCAGGGTGATCAGTGGAAACGTCAATGGCCATTCGTGATGAATGGCCACCGTGGTGTAAGCCCCCACCGCAAAGAACGCGCCGTGGCCCAGCGACATCAGTCCGGTATAGCCAATCAGTACATTCAGGCCTGCGACGGCAACAATAAAAATACCAATCTGGCCAGCCAGCAGCAGGGCATAGTTACTGGCAATAAACGGAAAAATAGCGAGGGCAATCAACGCGGCTACCAGCCCCCACCGTTTTGGCCAGATAGACCAGATGCCCTCATCGGCACTGTAGTCGGTCTTGAAGTGTCCGGTGATCATGGCAACAGCATCCTGTGGTCAGTCTGGTTTATGTATTTGTTATCGGAGATCCCGGTCATATTCGCTCTATCTCCTCCTGGCCCATAAAGCCATGGGGCCGGATTAGAATCACCACTAGCACGGCTACATAAGGCACGATTTCAGCCACACCACCGCCGAGCTTCCATTGCGCCATCGAGCTGAGAATGCCGACCAGCATCGAAGCGATCAGTACCCCGGCAAATGAATCCAGCCCACCCATCAGCACCACGGCCAACACAGAAAGACCAAAGAGGCCAATGGCTGGTGATAAGCCGTTGCGACTGGCCAGAATGGCCCCCGCCACCGCACCGGTTGTCGACGCGACCAGCCAGGCCGTAGAAAACACTCTGGGTACATTAATACCCATGGCGTAGGCGGTGCTCTGGTCTTCAGCGGTGGCACGAATAGCGACGCCAGAGCGGGTATAACGCAGCACCAGCATTAGGCTGGCGAATAAGAACAGGGCAACCAATAAATTGACCAGTGAACCGCTGAACATAAACAAATTCTGATCGAACAACTGGAACCGGATCGGGAAGTTGGGCCCTAGTGCCGGAACCTGCTCGGCCTCCGCCGTCCAGATTAACCCGGCACTGCCTTCCAGCACCCAGATCAACCCAACGGTGGACAAAATCATCGCAAAGGCGGACTGACCCAGCAGCGGCCGCATGACGAATCGCTCGATCATCAGCGCAAGCACCGCATTGGCTGCCAGGGCGCCAATCAGCCCCAGCAAGATGCGAGGCAGGTCACTGACCCAGCTGGCAATAGCGGCCCTGGGTGAAAACATCGGTGCATTGCCTGCATAAGCTTGTAGCCAGGCGGGTTCCCAGCTGCTCACCCAGTCGGGCATAAAAGAAGCATCGGGCAGCACCACTGAAAAGGTGAAATAGAAGTAGGCCCCGAACAAAATTAAATGGCCGTGGGCAAAGTTAACTACCTTGGTTGCCTTGAACACGGCAACAATGCCTAATGCAACCAACGCCAGAAGGCTGCCGGAGATCACCCCGTTGATCATGTACTGAATGAATTGACCCATCAGGCGAGCGCCTCTTCAGCTTTGGTTTCACTGCGGTCACTGGTGCCCAGGTAGGCTTCAATAACCGCCGGGTTGGCCTGAACTTGATCGGGTGTGCCCAGCGCAATCTGGCGGCCAAAGTTGAGCACCACCACCTGGTTGGAGATGTCCATTACCATCCCCATATCGTGTTCGACCAGCAGGATGGTGGTGCCCCAGCGGGCCTGGATATCCAGAATGAAGCGGGCCATGTCTTCGGTCTCTTCCCGGTTCATGCCCGCGACGGGTTCATCGAGCAACAACACTGTCGGCTTCATGGCCAGCGCCCGGCCCAGTTCGACCCGTTTTTGCAGGCCATAGGGCAGGGCAGCAACGGGTGCTTTGCGAATATGATCCAGCTCCAGAAAGTCGATTACTTCCCGTTCAATTTCGGCTCGAAGCCGTGCTTCCTCGCGCCGGGCTTCGCCATAGAAGAAGCCCGCCGACCAGAAGCCGGTATTTAGCCGGGTATGACCACCGAGCTTGATGTTTTCCAGCACCGACATACCCCGAAACAGGGCGATGTTCTGAAAGGTTCGGGCGATGCCGAGTTCAGCACGCTTGTCGGCACGCAGGTGAGTAATGTCCTGCTCATCGAACAGGATGCGACCCTGTTGTGGCTTATAAAACCCGGAAATGATGTTGAACAGACTGGTTTTACCGGCGCCATTGGGACCAATGATGGCGGTGATCTGACCGGACTCGGCCGTAAAGGACACATCGTCCAGCGCCTTGATTCCACCAAAGGCCAGGCTGGCCTGGGTAACACTAAGCACAGTCATACCCTCTCGGCCAGGCAGGGGGATGTAAGACATAGCATGGCAGCGACTCCAGAAGGTTCAGGTTAGCCCTGACCACTCGTTTATTGTTGTTCGTCTTGCTTTATAACTAGTCCACCCTGAGTGTTTTGTAAACGAAAGGTGGCGATTTGTTATTTTTTTGCATCAATGAGGCGGCTGAGGTTGGATCCGTGATTCGGTGTCAAGGTGCGTGGCCGGGGCTTACGGGCTTTATTAGTGGGCAATAGTTGACTGTTTTACTCAGGTATTTATAATTCGCGCCCATAGAGCCTTCTCTGCCTCCTGGGCAGGGTCTCGACTTCATTCATTTATACACATCCGGCCACTCGGGGGATCACCCGCATGAGACTGACGACCAAAGGCCGCTACGCGGTAACGGCGATGCTGGATCTGGCGTTGAACCAGGAGACAGGCCCGATCAGTTTGTCGGATATTTCCGACCGGCAGGGCATTTCGTTGTCTTACCTGGAACAGCTGTTTGCCAAGCTGCGCCGCCATACACTGGTGACCTCGGTGCGTGGGCCGGGCGGTGGTTATCAGCTTGGTCGGGCCAGCGAGCTGATCAGCGTGGCCGATGTGGTGGATGCCGTCAGTGAATCGCTCGATGCAACCAAGTGCCAGGGTAAAACCGGGTGCCAGCAGGGCGAGGTCTGTTTGACGCATCACCTCTGGCAAGACCTGAGCCAGCAGATTCATGATTTTCTGCACAGCATCTCCCTGGCCGACCTGGTTGGGCGGCGCGACATTCAAGCCGTTAGCCAGCGCCAGAATCAGTTCCTGAAAACCGGGCGTTCAGATGCCCCGAACCAAGCCACAATATTGGCCAGTCAGTTATGAGCCTGCAACCGATGTACTTTGATTACGCCGCCACCACGCCGGTCGATGAACGCGTCGCCGAGCGGATGATGGCGCACCTGACCCGTGATGGCATCTATGGCAACCCGGCCTCGCGCTCGCACCTGCTTGGCTGGCAAGCCGAGGAAGCGGTGGAAGACGCCCGCAGTGATGTTGCCGATTTATTGGGATCTGATAGCCGCGAAATTGTCTGGACTAGCGGTGCGACCGAAAGCAATAACCTGGCTATTAAAGGCGTTGCCGAGCAGTTCGAGCCGGAAGACTGTCATTTAATAGTTGCCGCGACAGAGCATAAAGCCGTGCTCGATCCGGCACGTTATCTCGAGAAAAAAGGCTATGGCCTGACTGTGGTTATGCCCGATGCCGATGGCGTTATCTCTGCTGAAACGGTCGCTAAAGCGCTGCAGCCCAACACCCGATTGGTTAGCATAATGGCCGCCAACAACGAGACCGGTGTCTTGAACCCGGTCGCCGGTATTGGCCAGCTGTGTGCCGACAACGATGTCTGGTTTCATGTCGATGCAGCCCAGGCCGTTGGTAAAATTCCGGTTAATGTCGATGACTGGCAAGCCACCATGGTGTCGGTCTCGGCGCATAAATTTTATGGTCCCAAGGGCGTTGGCGCCTTGTATGTACGGCGCCGTTCCAGCTTGAAACTGATGCCCCAGATTCACGGCGGCGGCCACGAACGGGGCATGCGCTCTGGCACTCTGGCGACCCACCAATTGGTTGGTATGGGGACTGCGGCCTCTCTTGTGGCCGAGCATCTGGCCGATGAGAGCCAGCGCATTGCCACGCTGCGCGACCAGCTCTGGCAGGGCATCGCTGACCTCGGTGATATTCACATCAATGGGGGACAGGCACCGCGAACCCCGGGCCATCTGAACGTTCACTTCGGTGGTGTTGATGGCGAGTCGCTGATGATGGCACTGCGCGATCTGGCGGTATCAACCGGTTCCGCCTGTACGTCTGCCAGTGTTGAGCCGTCGTACGTATTAAAAGCCATGGGCCTGAGTGATCAGGCTGCTCACGGTTCCTTGCGCTTTAGCCTGGGCCGTTTCACCACCCGTGAAGAGGTGGACCAAGCCATACACCGTATTAGGGCCACCGTGACGGCCTTGCGCACGCAAGCCAGCGCGGTGGCCACCTGACCTTCGCAGGGGAATGACATGAGTGAAAACATAGACCAGTACCTGAAATCGGAATACTCGGCCGGTTGGATAACCGATGTCGAGTCGCTGACGATTCCGCCGGGTCTGAGCGAAGACGTAATTCGTCTGATTTCAGCCAAAAAACAGGAGCCTGAATGGATGCTCGAGTGGCGTCTGAAGGCTTACCATGCCTGGCTGGAGATGAAAGAACCGGAGTGGGCTCACGTGGTGTATCCGAAACCGGATTTCCAGGCGCTGTCTTATTTCTCGACACCAAAAAGCATGGAAGACGGGCCCAAATCGCTGGATGAAGTTGATCCTGAGTTGTTGCGTACCTATGAAAAACTGGGCATTCCCGTACACGAACAGGAAGTGCTGGCCGGTGTCGCTGTCGACATGGTGTTCGATAGTGTGTCAGTGGGCACAACCTTCCGTCAGAAACTGAAGGATGCCGGGGTAATCTTCTGCCCGATCTCTGAAGCTGTGCATGAATATCCTGAACTGGTTAAGAAATACCTGGGTTCGGTTGTGCCGCAGAAAGATAATTTCTACGCTGCACTGAATTCGGCGGTTTTCTCCGATGGCTCCTTTGTCTACATTCCCAAAGGCGTGCGTTGCCCGATGGAGTTGTCAACTTACTTCCGCATCAACGAAGCAAAAACCGGCCAGTTCGAGCGCACCCTGATCATCGCCGATGAAGGCAGCCAGGTCAGTTACCTGGAAGGCTGCACCGCACCGATGCGCGATGAAAACCAAATGCACGCGGCTGTGGTTGAACTGGTTGCACTGGACGACGCCGACATCAAATACTCGACCGTGCAAAACTGGTACCCCGGCGATGCGCAGGGCAAAGGCGGTATTTATAATTTCGTGACCAAGCGCGGCATTGCCCACACCCGGTCGAAGATTTCCTGGACTCAGGTTGAAACCGGCTCGGCGGTCACCTGGAAGTACCCGTCCTGCATCCTGAAAGGGGATGACAGCATCGGTGAGTTTTATTCCGTCGCGCTGACCAGCAATTATCAGCAGGCTGACACCGGCACCAAGATGATTCACCTGGGCAAGAACACCCGATCGACCATTATTGCCAAGGGCATCAGCGCCAAATACAGCTCCAACGCCTATCGGGGTCTGGTGAAGATGAACCCGGGTGCCGAGGGTGCGCGCAACTACACCCAGTGCGATTCATTGTTGATCGGCGATCAGTGCGGGGCGCACACCTTCCCCTACATCGAGTCGAAAAACCCGACGGCGGTGATCGAGCACGAGGCGACTACGTCGAAAGTCAGTGACGACCAGCTGTTCCTGTGCCAGCAACGCGGCATCGATGCCGAAAAAGCGGTCTCAATGATCGTCAATGGCTTCTGCAAAGACGTGTTCCGGGAATTGCCCATGGAATTCGCTGTTGAAGCTGGGAAGTTGCTCGAAGTCAGTCTGGAAGGTGCGGTGGGTTAATCTGCCGGGGCAGGGTAGACACCTGCCTGATACGCACCCTTGAAAAACCGAATTTGAATGAAAGAGATGTGATCATGCTGAACATTAACGATTTGCACGCCCGGGTAGAGGATACGGCCATTTTGCACGGTCTGAACCTGGAGGTTAAGCCAGGTGAAGTGCATGCCATCATGGGCCCGAACGGGGCTGGCAAAAGCACCCTGGGTAATGTGTTGGCCGGACGGCCCGGCTACGAAGTCACCTCGGGCACCGTAACCTATGACGGAAAAAATTTACTGGAGCTGGAGGCGGAAAAGCGCGCCCGGGCCGGTGTGTTTCTGGCGTTTCAGTACCCGGTTGAAATCCCCGGTGTGTCCAATATGGAGTTTCTTAAAGCCAGCGTCGATGCCATTCGTGCCGAACGCGGTGACGAGGCCCTGAGTTCCATGGATTTCATTAAGCTGGCGCGGGAAAAGTGCAAGGCAGTCGACCTGCCGCAGGATTTTCTGAAGCGCGGCGTTAATGAAGGCTTCTCCGGTGGCGAGAAAAAGCGCAATGAATTGCTGCAGATGATGCTGCTCGAACCCAAACTGTGCATTCTGGATGAAACCGATTCCGGTCTCGATATCGATGCCTTGCAAGTGGTTGCCCGGGGCGTGAATGCGATGCGCAGCCCGGATCGTGGCATCATCGTCGTGACCCACTATCAGCGTCTGTTGGATTATATCGTGCCGGATTATGTGCACGTTCTGGCCAAGGGGCGCATTGTGAAGTCTGGCGGTCGCGAACTGGCGTTGGAACTGGAGAAGCATGGTTACACCTGGATCGACGAGGAGGTGGCCTAAGTGTCCGACCCGATGCAGGCAGAGCAAGCACATCAGGGGCTGCAGGCGCAGTCCGATTGGGGCTGGCTGAACGACTGGCGCGCGAGTGCCTGGTCGCAATTTGCCGCCACCCCCTGGCCGACCCGCAAGACCGAAGCCTGGAAGTACACGCCGCTTAAATCCATGCTGGATACTGAGTGGTCGCTGTTGGACCAGCCGGGTACCGCAGCCGGAACGGATTTTGCCGACTGGGGCCGTACCGTTATTACCCTGGTCGACGGTAAAGTAACCGAGCAAGATGCGTTGCCAGCAGGAGTCACCGTTCGACTGCTTTCCCAGGCAACGCCCGATCAACGGGTGCAGTTCGAGGAACGCCTGGCAAAAACCCTGGCCGGTGACCAGTTGTTCACCACCTTTAACCAGGCGCTGCTGTCGGAAGCGGTGTGGATTGATGTTGCCCCGGAAACCGTCGTCGAGAAACCGCTGCACATTAATCAGGTGCTATCGACGGATGCCAATGGCCGCGTCGTACCGGTGCGTCTGATGCTGGATCTGGGCGCACGCAGCCAAATGACGCTGGTGGAGACTTTTGCCAGCGAGTCCGACGGGCCGGTGTTTATTAACCCGGTGACGGAAATAGAGGTTGGCGACAGTGCAAAACTGACGCACTACCACCTGTTGCTGGAAACCGGCGATGTTCGCCACCTCGGCTCGGTGCAGGCTATATTGCGGGCCCACAGCCAGATGAACAGTTTTCATATGGCGCTGGGTGGCGTGCTGAAGCGCAAAGACATCGTTGTTCGGCATTGTGGCAGCGGTGCCCATCTGCAATTAAACGGCGTTTACCTGCCAAAAGGCAAAGAGCACATTGATTACCACACAACGCTTGAGCACGAGGTGCCACACGGCACGTCCAATGAAGTGTTTCGCGGCATTATCGGCGACGATGCGAAGGCGGTGTTTAACGGCCGCATTCACATCCATAAAGACGCCCAGAAAACGCTGGCTGAACTGAGCAATAAAAATTTGCTGACCAGCCACCGGGCCGAGATCAATACCAAGCCCGAACTGGAAATCTACGCAGACGATGTAAAGTGCGCGCACGGTGCGACCGTTGCCCAGCTCGATAAAAGCTCAATGTTCTACTTCTTGTCGCGCGGTATTAGCCGGCAGGAAGCAGAGGTGATGATGAGCTTTGGCTTTATTAACGAACTGCTCGAAACGCTCGATGATGATCCGGTAAAACGTTTGTTGCGGCCAATGCTGGCCGCGTTGTTCGCCAAGGAAGATGACCTTGCGAGGCATTTGCTATGAGCTTTAATGCAGAAGCAGTGCGTGCACGTTTTCCGATACTCGATCAGCAGGTTAACGGCAAGCCACTGGTGTACCTCGATAACGGCGCCACCACGCAAAAGCCGAATGAAGTTATTGAGGCCATTGCCGATTATTACCGGCACGATAACAGCAACGTCCATCGCGGCGCCCACGCATTGAGCGACCGCGCCACGGCCAGGTTCGAGCAAGCCCGGGAAACGGTGCGCGGCTTTATCAATGCGCGCAGTACCGATGAAGTGATCTGGACCAAGGGCACTACCGAGTCGATTAATCTGGTGGCGTTCAGTTGGGGGCGCGACAACCTGAAGCAGGGCGATCGCGTATTGGTCTCCAACATGGAGCATCACGCCAACATCGTTCCCTGGCAGATTCTGGGTGCCCAAACCGGTGCCGAGCTGGTGCCGATCCCAGTGGACGACCGGGGGCAGTTGGATATGGCGGCGTTCACCGATTTGCTGGACGAACGGGTAAAACTGGTGTCCATCGTGCACGTATCGAATGCGCTGGGCACGGTGAACCCGGTTGAAGACATTATAGAGAAAGCCCACGCCATTGGCGCCAAAGTGCTGATCGATGGCGCGCAGGCCGTCGCCCACTGGCCGCTCGACGTGCAGGCGCTGGATTGCGATTTTTATGCCTTTTCGGCACACAAAATGTATGGCCCCATGGGTGTTGGCGTGTTGTACGGCAAGCGCGAATTGCTCGATGTCATGCCGCCGTTTATGGGCGGTGGGGAAATGATTGAAACGGTGTCCTTTGAAGGCACAACGTTCAATACGCTACCGTTCAAGTTTGAACCAGGCACTCCGAACGTCGCCGGTGCCATTGGTACCGGAGCGGCCATCGACTTTATTAATAGTCTGGATCGCGACGCAGTCGCAACGCATGAAACCGACGTGCTTAATTACGCTGTCAGTCGGGCCAAAGCTTACCCGGGGTTAACGCTGGTCGGCGATGCCGATCATCGCGCCGGTGTGCTTGGGTTTGTTTTGGACGGAGCGCATCCGGCTGACCTGGGCACGCTGCTCGACCAGCAGGGTGTTGCGGTTCGCACCGGTAACCATTGCGCCATGCCGATCATGACCCGGTTCGGGTTAACCGGTAGCGTTCGTGCCAGTTTTGCACTGTATAACACGCGCGCCGATGTCGATGCCTTGTTTGCCGGGCTCGATAAGGCCAAAACTTTTTTGATGTAAGCGCTGTTGACCCCATATCGCGCTTTTTGACCCCATATCGGTAATAGACCGACTGGAACAACAGCCTAATTGTGAGACAGGAGTACGACCATGAGTGTTGAATCCTTTGATCCGCGTCAGTCAGCCCAGCTGACCATGACCGCCGCCGCCGTAGAGCACAGCCGCCGCCAGATCCGCGACGCCGGTGCCCAGGGCATTCGCTTGTCGGTCAAGGAAAGTGGCTGTTCCGGTTACATGTACATCGTTGATCTGGTGACGCAGCCCGATGAAACCGACGTTCGGCTGAGCATGGCGGACGACGTAACGCTGTTCGTGCAGAAAGACGCACTGTCGATCGTTCAGGGCACCGAGATCGATTTCGCCAAAGACGGAATTAATCGGGTGATCAAGTTCCGTAACCCGAACGTAACCGCTGAATGCGGCTGCGGTGAAAGCTTTGTGGTCGACAGTAAAACGGCTGATGGTGACCTGGCGGAGACCGCGCACTGATGGAAAAACGCATGGTGGTCACCCAGCGTGATGTCGAAGCCCGGCTGGTGCCGGTCGGTACGCCCATTACCATCCCGCAGGACAGCTTTGTTACCCTGACCCAATCGCTGGGTGGTAATTACACCGTGGTGCACAACGGCAATATGGCCCGCATCGACGGAACCGACGCCGACGCGCTGGGGTTTGAGCCACAAAAATTGGAATTCGAACCACGGGCCGATGGTGAAATCGACGAAGCACAGGTCTGGGCGGCCATGGAAACCATTTTCGACCCGGAAATCCCGGTGAATGTGGTCGCGCTCGGGCTGATCTACAGCGTTGCGATTACCGGACACGCCGTCAGCATTGAAATGACGCTGACGGCCCCCGGCTGCGGCATGGGCCCGGTGCTGGTCGACGATGTAAAATACCGGGTCGCCAAAGTGCCCGGTGTTGAATCGGTGTCGGTCGAGCTGGTGTTCGACCCGCCCTGGAGCCGGGACAAGATGTCAGAAGAAGCCCAGTTGGAGACGGGCATGTTCTTCTGAATCAAGTTTCGGAGTTCGGTTATACATTGGTGCCATGAGTCCGTGTCAGGCACCGGGTATACCGACCCCACAGGAGCACCCCAGGTGGCCGTCGCGGACCAGTGCCACTTAGCCGACCCCGAACTCCGAAGGCTAACCGGCGTGGCCTGGGCTTAGGCAAAGGTCATCCTAGCCATGCAGTTTTTCTTTTTTTAAGCAGATAAACAGGTCAGTTATGAGCACCGAATTCGGCACTGAAGTCACCAGCGACGACATCATTGAAACTCTGTCTTTCTTCGACTCCTGGGAAGACCGCTACCGCTATATCATTGACCTGGGCAAGGACTTGCCCGCCATGGACGATGCTCTGAAAACCGATGAGCACATTGTGCGCGGTTGTCAGAGCCAGGTCTGGCTGGTCGACGACATCGACGGCGAGCGGATCCGGTTCCAGGCTGAGTCCGATGCCCACATCGTTCGTGGCTTGCTTGCCATTGTTTTAGCTGCCTACAATGGTAAGACACGCCAACAGATTCTGGGTTTCGATACGGAAGCCTATTTTTCACAGCTGGATCTGGTCAAACATCTCAGCCCGACGCGTGGTAATGGATTGAGGGCCATGGTTGCCCGGATCAAGGACATCGCTGCTCACTGATACCGGCGTTGCGCTGGACGCCCCGGTCTGGGGGCGGCTCTAGCCGGGCCTGATCTCTCTGGCCTATCTTGGGGTGTCAAGGCTGTCAAAAGCCGCCGTGGAGCCATGGTAACGGCGGCCCTAGCCACGTATAATCCGCGCCCGACTCAATTCGTACACAGTGGAGCTTTACTGAACATGGCTATTGAACGCACTTTTTCCATCGTCAAGCCTGACGCCGTTGCCAAAAACCTGATTGGCGCTATTTACAGCCGTTTTGAAGCCGCTAACTTGCGCATTGTTGCTTCAAAAATGGTTCACCTGAGCCAGGAACAGGCTGAAGGCTTTTACGCCGAGCACAAAGAGCGTCCGTTTTTCGGTGCTTTGGTCCAGTTTATGACCTCTGGCCCGGTTATGGTTCAGGTTCTGGAAGGCGAGAATGCCATTGCCAAAAACCGTGAAATTATGGGCGCTACCAACCCGGCAGACGCCGCGGCGGGTACCCTGCGTCACGATTACGCCGACAGCATCGACGCGAATGCGGTACACGGCTCCGACGCTCCAGCCTCGGCTGAGCGTGAAATTGCCTATTTCTTCTCAAACGATGAAATCTGCCCGCGCGGCTGATCCATCGAAATAGGGCAGCCTGGGGCTGCCCTGGCAGACCGCTACAGGCAGACCATGTGGGTTTGCCGGGTCTGCTGTTTTAGAACGACCTATCGAATACACAGGTGAATTCATGACTGAACAAACGGTACAAAAAGTGAACCTGCTGGGGATGGGCATGCCCGCCCTGGAGGCGTTTTTTG
Source organism: Saccharospirillum sp. (assembly GCF_040881935.1). Taxonomy (NCBI): domain Bacteria; kingdom Pseudomonadati; phylum Pseudomonadota; class Gammaproteobacteria; order Oceanospirillales; family Saccharospirillaceae; genus Saccharospirillum; species Saccharospirillum sp. The sequence continues at coordinate 32,719 of NZ_JBBECH010000089.1, forward strand.
TCGACCGTCTCGGCGAAAAGAAATTTCGCGCGATTCAGGTTATGAAATGGATTCACCAGCATGGCGTCGACAATTTCGACGACATGACCGACATCAGCAAAGTTACCCGGGCCAAACTACAGGAATGCGCTGAAATTGTCGCTCCGCAAGTGACCTTTCAGAAAGATTCCAAAGACGGTACCCGCAAATGGGTGATGAAGATGCCCGGTGGCAGCGCTATTGAAACTGTGTTTATCCCCGAAGACGACCGCGGCACCCTCTGTGTCTCGTCGCAAATTGGCTGCGCGCTGGACTGCTCGTTCTGCTCAACTGGCAAGCAGGGGTTTAACCGGGACTTGAGTACCGCCGAGATCATTGGCCAGGTCTGGGTTGCCGTGCGCTCTTTCGACCAGCCGGGTGAAAAACGCCAGCGCCGGGTCACCAATGTGGTGATGATGGGCATGGGCGAGCCATTGTTGAACTTCGACAGCGTGGTCGAGGCAATGGGGCTGATGATGGAAGACAACGCCTATGGTTTGTCAAAACGCCGGGTAACACTGAGCACCTCTGGCGTGGTGCCAGCCATTTATGAATTGGCCAAGGTGACTGACGTGGCCCTGGCTTTGTCGTTGCACGCACCGAACGACGCCCTACGCAATACGTTGGTGCCGGTGAACCGCAAGTACAACATTCAGTCGGTACTGGACGCCTGTAATCACTACATGAGCCGGTTCTCGGAAAAACGCGTGACCACCATCGAATATACCTTGATGAACGAAGTCAACGACAAGCCTGAACACGCTCATGAACTGGTTGAGGTACTGCGCAATACGCCGTGCAAGATCAACCTGATTCCGTTCAACCCCTTTCCAAATTCGGGCTATGAGCGACCCAGCAACAACCGAATGCACAAATTCCGGGATATTCTGTCGGCTGCGGGCTACAACGTAACCATTCGCAAGACCCGTGGCGACGACATCGACGCCGCCTGCGGTCAATTGGTCGGCGAAGTAACCGACAAGACCCGGCGTTCAGACCGGTTTATTGAAGCGGTTCAGTTGGGGCAAACAGCCGCAGATCTGGCTGGTGCCCGGTTTCAGAGGAACGCACTATGAATGTTACCCGTGCCATAGCTGTAGTCGCCTGCTCGCTGCTGCTAACCGCCTGCGTAACCACCACCGAAAGCCCGTTCCCGGGTAAACGGGATCTCGACAAGGCCGTCGAAACCTACATTCAGATCGGCTATGCGCATTTCGAGAACAACAATCTGTTCGAGGCCAAGCGGTCGCTGGATCAGGCACTGGATATTGACGATCAGGCACCCGGTGCCCATATGGGGCTGGCCCGGGTGTATGAAGTCGAGCGCGAAATAGAACTCGCCGATCACCATTTCCGGCGTGCCATCCGTTACGACGGCGGCACCGAAGCACGGTTTCAATACGCGGTATTCCTTTACAACCAGGGCCGGTATGACGATTCGCGAGATGAGTTTGAAGAAGTCACCGAGGATACTTTCTACCAGCGTCGTGCCCTGAGTTTCGAATATCTGGCACTCAGCTCACGCCGTGCCGGCCGGATCGACGAAGCCATTGCCGCCTACGAACGTGCCATCGTGCTTGATCGGTTGCTGGAGAAAAGTTATGTCGGTCTTGCCGACCTGCAATCCCAGCAGGAGCGCATGCAGGAGGCATTGCGTGCCTACCAGGGGTATGTCTCGCTGGTACGGGCCAATCGCGCGGACCAAAGCCCCTTTACACTGTGGCTGGGCATCCGGATTGCGCATGCGATGAACCATGACGACCTGTATTCTTCGCTTACACTCCAGCTGCGCAACCGCTTTGCCAGCAGTCCTGAATTTCGTGAATTTCAGAACTGGAAGATAGAACAGGGTATTTCATGAACAAGCAACACATCAGCCCGATCAAGCGTCGGGTTTCGCGCAAGATATGGGTCGGTGATGTTCCGATCGGTGGGGATGCGCCCATCGCTGTGCAGAGTATGACCAATACTGAAACCTGCGATGTGGATGCTACCGTTGGCCAGATCGAAAGTCTGCAAAATGCTGGTGCCGACCTGGTTCGGGTGTCTGTGCCCAGCATGGATGCCGCAGAAGCCTTTGGTGCGATTCGCAAACGCGTCACTATTCCGCTGATCGCCGATATTCATTTCGACTACAAAATAGCCCTGCGGGTCGCCGAGCTAGGTGTGGATTGCCTGCGCATCAACCCTGGCAACATTGGCCGTGAAGATCGTGTTCGCGCCGTGGTTGAGGCCGCCCGGGATCGTAACATTCCGATTCGCATTGGCGTGAACGCCGGGTCTCTGGAAAAAGACCTGCAAAAAAAATACGGCGAACCAACACCGGAAGCGCTGGTCGAATCGGCCATGCGCCACATTGATATTCTGGACCGGCTTGATTTTCAGAACTTCAAGCTCAGCCTGAAGGCCTCCGATGTGTTTATGACCGTGGCCGCTTACCGGCAGATTGCCAGCCAGATCGAGCAGCCGCTGCACCTGGGGATTACTGAAGCCGGTGGTCTGCGTTCCGGTACGGTTAAATCATCGGTGGGTCTGGGCATGCTGCTGATGGACGGCATTGGCGATACCCTGCGAGTGTCACTGGCGGCCGATCCGGTTGAAGAAATCAAAGTCGGGTTCGATATTCTGAAGAGTCTGCGGTTGCGCAACAAGGGCATCAATTTTATTGCCTGCCCCAGCTGTTCAAGACAGAATTTTGATGTGATCGGCACCATGAACGCGCTCGAATCGCGTCTTGAAGATGTGCTGACGCCACTCGACGTTGCGGTGATTGGCTGTGTGGTCAATGGCCCGGGCGAAGCTAAAGAAGCCGACCTCGGTCTGACTGGTGGCAGCCCGTCCAACCTGATTTATGTGGATGGCAAGCCCGACCACAAAGTGCAGAACGACACTCTGGTGGACCACTACGAACAGTTGATCCGTCGTAAAATTGCCGAAAAAGAAGCCGAAGAAGCACTGGTTATCGCCAGAAGCCAGTAACATGAGTCGGCAGGCCATTTAATAGAAGCCCCACTTGCGATGACGGGCCTTTGGCCAACAGAATTAAACAAGGGAGAGAACGGTTGTCCACATTACAAGCCATCCGTGGCATGAACGATATCCTGCCAGACGCAAGTCCGGTATGGCAGTACCTCGAAGGTCAGATCAAATCCGTGTTGGGCCAGTATGGGTATCGTGAAATTCGCATGCCTGTGGTTGAGCCGACTGCGCTGTTCAAGCGCGGCGTGGGCGAGCATACCGACATTGTCGAAAAGGAAATGTACACCTTTGAAGACCGCGGCGGCGATAGCCTGACGCTGCGCCCGGAAGGCACCGCCGGTTGTGTACGCGCCGCGTTGCAGCATGGCTTGTTGCACAATCAGATACAGCGCCTGTGGTACAGCGGGGCCATGTTTCGCTACGAGCGCCCGCAGAAAGGCCGTTATCGCCAGTTTCACCAAATTGGCGCGGAAGTGTTTGGCATCGCCACGCCGGACATCGATGCCGAACTGATTCTGGTGAGCGCGCGGCTGCTTAAAAATCTGGGTCTCAGCGACTATGTGACCCTGAATCTGAATACGCTGGGCAGCGCCGAAGCACGCGGGCGCTATCGCAAAGCGCTGGTCGATTATCTGGAAACGGTGAAAGACCAGCTCGATGAAGACAGCCAAAACCGCTTGTACAGCAACCCGCTGCGCATTCTGGACAGCAAGTCCGAAAGCACCCAGACACTGCTGGACGAGGCCCCCCAGTTTGAAGCCTATCTGGACGATGAGTCGCGCCTGCACTTTCAGAGCCTGTGTGCCCGGCTCGACAGCGCCGGTGTCAGCTACGTGGTAAACCCGCGGCTGGTGCGGGGGCTCGATTACTATTCCCAGACCGTCTTTGAGTGGATTACCGACAGCCTGGGTGCACAGGGTACCGTTTGTGGCGGTGGCCGATACGATGGCCTGGTGCCGATACTGGGTGGCAAACCAACACCTGCGGCTGGCTTTGCCCTGGGTGTCGAGCGATTGTTGCTGATGCTGGAGACGCTTAATAAGATACCCGCCAGTGTGTTTGATACCGTCGATGCCTATCTGATCATGGCCGGTGACCTGGCAGAAACCCAGGGCCTGGCTCTGGCTGAAACGCTGCGAACTGAGGTCAGTGGGTTGCGACTGGTTTCACATTGTGGCGGTGGCAGTTTTAAAAGCCAGATGAAAAAGGCCGACAAGTCCGGCGCTCGCTGGGCGCTGATTCTGGGCGAAGACGAAGTGGCCAGCAGCCAGGTTACCATTAAGTCGTTACGCGACGATGCGCCACAGCAAACCCTGGCGCAGGCAGCACTGGCGGACTGGTTGGCGAATCAGTATGGTAGCCAGTCGCAACACGTGGTCACGCACCAACAACCATAAAACAGACGCTCCGGTCGAACCGGAGAACCGGATGCCCGGCATCCGCCAGAGGAGAAAGACAGGGTGTACGATACCGAACAGGAACAGATTGAAGCGATTAAACGCTGGTGGGCAACCTACGGCAATGGCGTTATTGGTGGTATTTTGGTGGCGCTGATCGCCTATTTTGGCTGGTTGTACTACAACAACTCAGTTGACGCCAAACAGGAAGCCGCCTCGGGCATGTATATTACCCTTATGGACTTGGTGGCTGATGCTGACAGCGATGCCGGGGAGCGTCTGGCGATTGTAGACACCCTGAAATCCGATTACGCAGATACCACCTATGCGGTTTACGCCGCGCTTCAGGCTGCCAAAGACTACGTAGAGCAGAATGATCTGGCCGCCGCTGAAGATCAATTAAACTGGGCTGCAAGCAACAGCGATGAGCTATTGCAACCTGTGGTGCAAGTTCGTTTGGCCCGGGTTCAGTTCGCCCGCGACAACGGCACCGCCGCGCTGGCGACGCTCGACAGCATCGAAGCCGAAGGCTACGACCTGGTGATCAACGAACTGCGCGGTGACATCCACAGCGCCGAAGGCAATGCCGACGCCGCACGTGAAGCCTACCGTCTGGCTTACGAGCAGGCTCAGCAACAAGGCGTGGAAAGCCCTTACCTTAAAATGAAGCTGGATGATCTGGCTGCAACGACGGACGACGCTTAATGCGCCTGACTGCGTTACTAACACTGGTCGCCAGCCTGATGCTGGCCGCCTGCGCGTCAGGCCCTTTGCGAGAGGCCCCGACGCCTCTGCCCGAAGAACGGCCTGAAAAGGCCCGGCTGACGATCGACTGGTGGCACATATTGGTCGATTTCCACACCGAAGTGCCGCTGAACCGGATTACACCGACAATCACGGAACAGGGCATTCTGACGGCATCACCGCTGGGTGAAATAGTGTTGCTGAACGAGCAGGGCCGTTTTATCTGGCGCCGCCAGGTCGCTGACCAGATTGTGGCACCGGTCGCGGCCGATGAGCGCAATATGGTAGTCGTCACCGGTAACGGCGATTTGCTGATGCTTGACTGGGAAGGTGAGCCGGTATGGCGGAACGCGCTCAGCGCACTGGCAACCGAAGCCCCTGTATTGCTGGTAGATCGCATTATTGTGCAGACCACCGATGGACGCGTTACCGCACTGGAGCGCACCACGGGTAGAGCCCTCTGGTCGTATCAGGACGTCGAACCGAGCCTGACGGTTACCGGCACGGCGGCTCCGGTCGTGGTGAACGACTGGGTCGTAACCGGGCTGGCCAACGGCAAGCTGGTTGCGCTGAACCTGAGCGATGGTTCCCCCGAGTGGGAATATCGCCTGGCCCGGGCCTCCGGCAAAACCGATGTCAGCCGACTGGTTGATGTCGATGGCTCAATAACCGTGGTCGATGGCTATATTCTGGCGGCGGGTTATCAGGGTGATATGCTGGTGATTGACGCGAATTCAGGCCGGGTAGTGGCTTCCAAGCCGTTCTCGACCTATCGTTCCATTGTCGCCGGTGATGATTACTGGTTTGGCGTAAACGATCAGAGCCACGTAATCGCGCTCGAACCGGAAACGCTCGAACCAGTCTGGACGCAGGACCAGTTTACTTATCGTCGTCTGACCAACGTCGTCGAATGGCCCGGTCAGAATGCACTGGCGGTGGCCGATCATGCAGGCTTCGTGCACGTACTGGATGTCGACTCCGGTGAATGGCTGGTGTCGCATCAGATTGATTGGACTGGCATTTACAACGCACCGGTTCCCTATGGCGACCGCCTGTTGCAACAGGGCAATAGCTCGCGCATCAAGATGCTCAGTTTGCGTCGGCGCGATCAGTAACTGCTTTTGGCTGAGGCTGGAAAGCCAAATTTTAATATTTCACGTTTCGGTGGTCGCGCAATACGAGCGACGGGTGCCGGTGATGCCTCTGCGGGGGAGTCCGCAGCAAGGATGCTGCGGTCTAGGCCCCATGGATGGGTTCACGCCGACCCCGCAGAGGCATCACCGGTATCCGACGCGGACGATGGCCACCTGAGCAACCCGAACTCCGAAACGTGACTAAAATACAAACCGCGAGCCCAGTATCGGTCTCGCGGTTTCTTGCATTTTAAAGCCTGTAGAGGCACTGGAAGACGACATGATCCCTGTAATTGCCCTGGTCGGGCGACCCAATGTGGGTAAATCGACCCTGTTTAACCGCTTTACCCGCACCCGGGATGCCCTCGTGGCCGACTGGGCGGGTCTGACCCGCGACCGTAAATACGGTGACGGCAAGTTGGGCGAGCGCCCCTTTATCGTCATCGATACCGGCGGTATCAGTGGGTTTGAGCAGGGACTGGACGCCAAGATGGCTGAGCAGAGCCTTGCTGCGATCGAAGAGGCTGATGTCGTTCTGTTCATTACCGATGCCCAGGCGGGTGTGACCGCTGCCGACAATCACATCGCCCAGCATTTGCGCAAAACCGGCAAGAAAACCGTGCTGGTGGTGAATAAGACCGATGGTCTGGATACCGATGTCGTGCTGGGCGATTTTCACGAACTCGGGCTGTCGACCGATCCCCTACCTATTGCCGCGGCCCATAACCGGGGTGTTCGCTCCTTGCTGGAACTGGCTCTCGAAGACTTTCCCGAGCCGGAGCCCATAGAAGGCGCTGGGGACGACGAGCCCGACAACATTCGCCTGGCCATCGTTGGTCGCCCGAACGTGGGTAAGTCGACACTGATCAACCGCATTATGGGTGAAGACCGGGTGGTGGTTTACGACCAGGCTGGCACCACGATGGACAGCATCTACATTCCCTACGAGCGCGACGGCCAGGCCTATACCCTGATCGACACCGCCGGTATTCGCCGTCGGCGCAGCGTCTCTGAAGCCGTTGAGAAATTCTCCATCGTCAAAACCCTGCAGGCCATTCAGGACGCCAACGTCGTTGTGCTAGTGCTTGATGCACGTGATGGCCTGGTCGAGCAAGACATGCACATGCTCGGCTTTGTGCTGGAATCGGGCCGGGGTCTGGTCGTTGCCATCAACAAATGGGACGGCCTGAGCGAAGACGAAAAAAAGAAGATCAAGGAAAGCATCGACCGTCGCATGCCGTTCCTCGACTGGGCCGACATGCATTTTATTTCGGCACTGCACGGCACCAATGTCGGCCACCTGTATAAGTCGGTCGACCTGGCCTACCACTCGGCACGGCGCAAGTGGAGCACTAACCAGCTGACCACCATTATGCAGGGCGTGATTGAGCTGCATCAGCCGCCGATGGTGCGTGGCCGACGCATCAAACCCCGTTATGCACACCAGGGTGGCTCGAACCCGCCGATCATTGTGATTCACGGCAACCAGCTGGGCGACTTACCGGGCAGCTACAAACGGTATCTGGAAAACGCGTTTCGCAAGGCCTTGAAGGTGCGCGGTACGCCGATCCGGTTTGAATTCAAAGTGGGCGAGAACCCCTACGCCAACAAGCCGTCGGGCTTTGGTCCCAAGGGTGGACGCGGTGGCAAGCAAACGACCAAGAAAACACAACGCGCTCGTCGCTAGCGCCCTGCTTCTGGTGGTGTGGAGCCTGTCATCAGCGATACTGGCGGCAGGATCCACTCAGCTTGAGCGTTGCTATGAGGAACTCACCGTGCTCAGCAAGGAACCGTTGCGAACGTTGGACCGGTATCCCAGGTATTTGCTGCAGCGACACCAGGCTCAGGTCGGCTCTGACATTGCTGAAAAGCTATCTCGCTGTGAAACCCAGCTTTCAATCCTGGTTGTGGAAAACCGGCAGCTCAACCCGGGCTTGCTGAATCAGTTATGCAGCCGTTCAGAACGCGTCCCGCGTGACTACGCCAGCCTGCAAACCTATATGATGGGCATTCCGTCACTGCAGTGTGAAAGCCAGTGGTTCGATGCCCTGATGCCCGCCCAGTGGCAACAACTGCAACCGCAACTGGCGCGCATCAACAGCCTTGAGTATGAATGCACCCGCGCACTGGAAGCCCTGGCGCGGGGCGGACGGTTGCGGGAAATGCTGGCACAGACCACCCAGCGGCTGATCAGCCTGTCGCGCAGGGTGTTCACCTCCCAGTGGCGAGCTAACCTGACTGAACTGCCGGATGAGGTGGCCACCGCGCTCGCCGAACGGGAGCATCAGCTCGACCAGTGTGAGCGCTTGCTTACCGACCAATTGGCGGCTACCCATGCCGAATGACACCGTTGCCCTGAATCAGCAAAACACCCCGCTCGATCACCTCGATGATGTCTGGCTGTTTGGCTATGGCTCACTGCTCTACAAAGTCGACTTTCCCTATCTTGAATGCCAACCAGCGAGTATTCGCGGCTGGGCACGGCGGTTCTGGCAGGGCTCGCACGATCATCGCGGCACGCCGGAAGCACCGGGCCGGGTGGTGACGCTGATCGAGGAACCCAATGCGGTCTGCCATGGGCTCGCCTATCGGGTGACTCCGGATACCTTTGCCCACTTGGATGTGCGCGAGAAAAACGGTTACCTGCGCTTCTTCACGCCGATGACGTTTAACGATGGCCAGCAGGTCGAGGGGCTGGTCTATGTGGCCAGTGAGGCCAACGCCGCCTTTCTCGGCCCGGCCTCACTGACCGAGATGGCGCGACACATTGCGTTCAGCCACGGACCGTCCGGTGCCAATGCCGATTATTTGCTGCAGCTCGATGACGCCCTTGCTGAATTGGGCGCGCCCGATGCGCATGTGGCCGAACTGGCCATCCAGGTACGGCAACTGCTTGAATAACCTTCTTTACCCAGTGAGACGCCATGCTCAGACTCAACCAGGTCGTCAAGCAATTCGCCCAGCCGGACGGTGATGTCACGGTACTCAACGGTGCCACCTTTCATTTGCCCGCAGGCCGTTCAGCAGCGTTGCTGGGGGAAAGCGGCAGTGGCAAGAGCACCCTGTTGCACCTGGTAGCTGGCCTCGACAGCCCTGATGCCGGTGAGCTGACTATTGACGGGCGCAGCAGCCTGACCATGACCAATAACGACTGGAACCGGCTGCGGCGTGACCGCCTGAGCCTGATTTTTCAGCAATACCACCTGGTCCCAACGCTGACAGTACTCGATAACCTGCAATTGCAGGCGCGGCTGAGCCAGCGCTTGGACGCCGCTTTTCGGGATCATCTGGTTGATCGGTTGGGGCTCGGCGGACTGACCAAAAGACTGCCGCATCAACTCTCCGGAGGCCAGCAGCAACGGGTGGCCATTGCCCGCGCCTTATTGCACCGCCCAGCGCTGGTGCTGGCCGACGAGCCCACCGGCAACCTGGATGAAGACACCAGCGAACGGGTCATGAACGTACTGGTCGATCTGGTGCGTGAAACCGGCAGCAGCTTGCTGATGGTGACCCACAGCGCCCATATGGCGGGGTTTCTGGATGAGCAATGGCGCCTGCAACATGGCCGGTTAAACCAGCTCGAGGTGCCCGCCCTGTGACCGGAACTCTGGTCCGGCTGCTGCGCGTTCTGATGACGCTGTTGAGTCATCACCGCCGGCATCCGCTACAGACCGCCTTTTTGCTGACCGGTCTGGTCACCGGTGTCGCGCTCTGGTCTGCGGTTCAGGTCATCAACGCACACGCCCGCACCAGTTATGCCGAGGCAGACCAGGTGCTGGGTGCTCAGGCCAGCCATTGGGTGCGGTCCGCCAGCGGGCAGGGCGTGTCGGTCGAAGACTATGTGCAATTACGCCGCCTGGGTTGGCGTTCGATCTATCCGATACTGGAACAACGCTTAACCACGGCCGATCGGGGTGTGGTTAACCTCATCGCCACTGACTTGCTGGTGCTGCCCGGTGATGACACAGCGGCATCGTCTGGGCTACCCGAAGGTGGCTGGATGCGGCTGGTGACGCCTCCCTACGAGGCCTGGTTTCCGGAAACGCTGGCACAACAGCTGAACCTGCAGAACGGCGACCGCCTGAGGTTGAACTCTGGCACAGAACTACCGCCTGCCCGACTCTTTAGCCGCGAACAGCAGGGCCTGCGTGCTTTTATGGATATTGGTGCGGCGCTGACGTTGCTCGACAGGTCCCGGCTTAGTTATCTGGTCGTATCTGAGCTTTCCGGTGATGCCGAAGACCGGTTGAGTGCTGACCTGGCGTCTTTAAATCCGCAACTGAGGCTGGTCGCCAACCAGCAACGTCTGGACCTGACCGAACTGACCCAAAGCCTGCATACCCAATTGGCGGCTATGAGTTTGCTCTCGTTTGCGGTGGGGTTGTTCATCGTCTTCAATGCCGTACGTTTTTCACTCGGTGCCCGCCGCCATACGCTGACCACCTTGCGCGAACTGGGCGTCAGCCAGCGCCTGCTGTTGGCCGCCATAACGCTCGAAACGCTGGTGATGAGCCTGATCGGCACGGTCGGGGGGCTGGGGTTGGGGTATGGGCTCAGCCAACTGTTGTTGCCGTCTGTCGCCGCGACGCTGCAAAACCTCTACGGCGCGGTGCTCGACTATCGGCTGCTGGTGCAACCGACAACGGTGGTGCAAGCCTGGCTATTAACCTCCGCTGGGCTGGTGCTCGCTCTGGCCTGGCCGTTGTGGCGGCAGGCGCAGCGCTCCATTCAGGACCAGCGCTTTGAGCCGGCCCAGTGGCAGCAGGATGCGCACGCCCGTAACCGCCTGTTATTGGGCAGTCTGGTTCTGGCATTGCTGGCAGCGGTGCTGTATTTCCAACTGACCTCGATTGCCATGGGTTTCACGGTGCTGGCGCTTATTTTATTTGCCGGTGCCGGGGTTTTGCCCTGGGTTGTTGCGCTGGTATTACGAGGGCTGCAGAGGGCATTGCCCGAGTCTGCCTGGCGTCTTAACTGGGCCTGCGGCGAAGGGCTGGCGCAACTGGGGACCTTGCGTACCGCGCTGATGGCGTTGCTGCTGGCGCTGACCGCCAATTTTGGTGTCGATTCACTGGTCGACTCCTTCCGCACCTCGCTCAGCGACTGGTTGGAGCAGCGCCTGGCCGCCGATCTGTTTGTGCAAAGCGATACACTCGATATCGACGACCTGCTGGCCAACCCGGGCGACTGGTTAATTGAATCGCACCGGCGTAATGGGTTAACGGTTCGCTGGCAAAATCGTCCCACGCAGATTCGGGGGCTGAATACACAAACGTCTGATACCCGGGCGTTGCCACTGGCGGCTGAGACCGACCGTGCCAGCGCCTGGTTTGAAGGTGACCCCGGCGTTATTTTTGCCAACGAGCAGGTGCGCTACCTGGCCGGCATCAACCTGGGTGATACGGTTCATTTGCCGGTTCAGGCGCAGACGGTTGCGTTCGAAGTGGTCGGGTTCTACCACGATTATGGCAACCCGACCTACCAGTTCTACCTGCCTCACGAACGCGTGGCCGGGCTCTGGCCAACCGCAGGCGAGCAAGGCCTCGGGCTCTGGCTCAGTGGTGGAAACGATGCCTTGGCACAGGCCGAAGCCGCACTGCTGGAAGCCGGCGCCCGCCCGGGCGACTGGACCCGGCGCGACGACATTCTGGCGATATCGTTGCGCGTGTTTGACCGCACCTTTGCGATGACGGCCGCGATCAATGCGCTCACCTTTACCGTCGCGGGGATCGCCTTGCTGGCCTCGCTGCTGGCGATTCACCAGCAACGCCTGCCGAGCTATGCCCATTGGCGCAGCATGGGCGTTAGCAACCCAGAGTGGCTGCTGATTGCGGGCCTGCCACTTGGCATCGGGTTACTGCTGACCTGGTTGCTGTCGATTCCACTGGGCACCTTGCTGGCTGGCTTGCTGATCTATGATCTGAATGTGTTGAGTTTCGGCTGGACCATGCCGCTGATCTGGCGCTTTGAACCGGCAATTACCTTGTTCTGGTTAACGCTGGTGGTGGCAGGCGTTACCTTTGCCATCAGCGCATTGCAGGTTCGCCTGCGGTTGCCACAGGCGCTGAAACACCTGGGGGAGGATGCTGCATGAGGGTGTATGCACGGATTGCTGCTTTGGTGATTCTGGTGATTTCGACGAGCCTGGCCCAGGCCGAAATCCGGGAACCAGACCCCGGTGCCGCACTCGATATCATGCGGGCCAGTGGTGAAGGCTACCCAATTACGAAACCCGGTCAGCCGATTCACTTTCCTGAAGACCATCTGGCCCACCCGGATTACCGCATCGAATGGTGGTACCTGACCGCCAACCTGACCGATGCCAAGGGCCAGGCCTTCGGCGTGCACTGGACTTTGTTTCGCACCGCGCTGCGGCCAGGCAGCGATGCCGAAGGCTGGACCAGCCATCAGATGTGGATGGCCCATTCAGCCATCCACACGCCTCAGGGTCACCAATACGAAGAGCGGTTCGCCCGGGGCGGGATTGGGCAGGCAGGCGTTGAATTGACTGATACCGGCCAGTTCGATGCCTGGCTGGATGACTGGCGACTGCTCGGCACAGCGGAGTCACCGGTACCGGGCAGTCTGACCACCACGGTTAACGACATCACTCTCCAATTGGACTGGCAGGCAGACACCCCCTGGGTGCTGCATGGCGATCATGGCTTCAGCCAGAAATCGGGCCAGGGGCAGGGCAGTTACTACTACAGTCAGCCGCGATTGCAGATCACCGGCCAGGTCATTGTTGACGGCACCTCAATCCCGGTGTCCGGCGAAGGCTGGCTCGATCGCGAGTGGAGTTCTCAGCCGCTGGCCCAGGATCAGCAAGGCTGGGACTGGTTTTCGCTTCAGTTTGACGATGGTGCTTCGCTGATGGCGTTTCATCTGCGCCAGGAAAATGCCGAGCCCTATGTGCGTGGCACCTGGATTGATGCGGACGGACAGTCGCGGTCACTGGGTGAAGGTGATTTGCTGATTGAGCCTCTTGAGTGGGGCGAGGTGGATGTGGATTCCGGCAAAGATGCCCGTAAATCCTTGCCACTGGTCTGGCGAATTGAACTGCCTGGCCAGAATGCCCGCTGGACAGTCTGGGCGCGCGAAGCCAACAGTTGGCTGGCGACGCTGGTGCCTTATTGGGAGGGTCCGGTTACGGCTGAAGGCAGCTCAGGCGGTGTTGGGTATTTGGAGATGACTGGGTATTAGGGTCGTGAGTCAAAAATTCGTGATAATTTTACCTCTAGCTATCTAAGGACTGTTGGGTGCGTCTACTGGTGGCCGTTAGACAACAGGGATGTTGTCTCCGAGCTTACAGGGATGTATTTACAGCGTGCCTCCAGTAGACGTGCCCGACAGTCCGCTTGGCATCGTAGAGGCAATAGCCGCCCAGTTTTATTTTTCTGCGAATTTTTGACTCATGACCCGGGTGCGCCTATTCCACCCTGCTAGTTAAAGTTCCATCACGCAACAAGGTCGTGATCTGATCCCCAGCCTTGGTTTGACTGGCCTGCTGAATAACCTGGCCATTCTCCGCCCGGGTGATGCTGTAACCCCGCTCCAGCGTATTCAGCGGTGACAGGGTGTTCAACTGGCCAGCCAGTGACGCCAGCTGTTGGCGACGTGGTTTTAGCTGTTCCAGCCCAAGGCGCTGAAGCCGCTGTCGCCACTGGCCCAGTCGCTGCTGATCGGTTTTCAGTCGAGCCAGCGGGCTGGCCCGATGCAGGCGTTTTTCCAGCGACTCGAAACGTTGCAGACGCAGGCGTTGTTGATTTTTCAGAGCATGTACCAGGCGTCGTTCGCGGTCGTCTAGCCGTTGCTGCCATTCGCGCAGCAGCGTGCCCGGGTCGCGCAGGCGCTGACGCAGGTGCGATAACCGTTGTTGTGCAGTCTGGCTGATGGATAGCCAGCGCCGGGTTAATTGATCGCGACGGTGATTAATCAGCGAATAGAGGTCCGCCTGGTCCGGGCTGACCAGCTCGGCCGCTTGCGAGGGCGTAGCCGCCCGCACATCGGCCACAAAATCACTGATCGATACATCCACTTCATGGCCAACGGCGGAGACAATGGGCAGTTGGGACGCAAACACGGCCCGCGCGACCCTTTCATCGTTAAAGCTCCACAGGTCTTCCAGCGAGCCACCACCACGCCCGACGATCAATACATCGACCTGATTCAGACGGTTGGCAGTCTCGATCGCGGTGATGATTTGTCCGGGTGCGTCGGCACCCTGCACCTGTACCGGATACAGAATCACGCCGATGGCCGGAAAGCGGCGTTTCAGCACGGTTAGAATATCGTGCAAGGCAGCCCCGGTGCGGGAGGTGACAATGCCGACACGGCGAATGGCGGCTGGCAGCGGTTGTTTGTGCTCGGGCGCAAACAGGCCCTCACGTTCCAGCTTCTCTTTCAGCTTGAAAAAGGCCGCCTGCAGGGCGCCTTCACCCTCCGGTTGAATGCTGGACACAATAATCTGGTAGTCGCCCCGGCCCTCATAGAGGCTCAGCTTGCCACGTAGCAGTACCTGATCACCTTCTTTGGGCTTGTAGGCCGAACGCGCCAGTACCGACTTGAACAGGGCGCAGCGAATTTGGGCGTTCTGGTCTTTCAGCGTGAAATACATATGGCCGGAGGCCGGGCGTGATACGTTAGATAGCTCACCGGTCACCGGCACCGCCGGATATTGGGTTTCCAACAGGAATTTAACCTGGCGGTTAAGCTGGCTGACAGAGAGTGGGGCGTTTGGATCGGCGAGGCTCATGAACAGTCGAATCCGAAAGCGGGTCTGACCGGGGGTAAACACCCGATGGCCGGGCATAAACAGACAGGGCAGGCCGGAAAGAACCCGATGCATTTACCGCGACCGCATTAAGGTACGGTATATAAGCCGCGTATTTAACCACAAAACTTTGTTTGCAGGCAAAACTGGTTATAATGCCGCCGCAACTCGGACTCGCTCTAGCGAGTCGTTTCCCACACACCCCGGAGGGAAGTCCACCATGTTGCGTATTGCCGAAACCGCCCTAACCTTTGACGACGTTTTGCTTGTACCCGGTTATTCCGAGGTCTTGCCCAAAGATGTGACGCTCAAAACCCAGTTAACCCGCAACATCAGCCTGAATATTCCCCTGGTGTCGAGCGCCATGGATACCGTGACCGAGGCCCGTCTGGCCATTGCCATGGCTCAGGAAGGTGGCATCGGTATTATCCATAAGAATATGTCGATCGAGAAGCAGGCCCAGCAAGTTCGCCTGACCAAAAAATTCGAAGCTGGCGTGGTACGCGATCCCATCACCATCGAGAAGTCTGCCAGCGTGCGCGAATTGCTGGCGCTGACGCGGGAGAACAACATCTCCGGCGTACCAGTGATGGAAGGGGTGGACCTGGTAGGTATTGTAACCAGCCGGGATGTCCGTTTCGAAAAGAACCTCGATGCCCGCATAGAAACCGTAATGACTGGCCGCGAGCAGCTGGTCACGGTCAAAGAAGGCGTCAGCCCCCAGGAAGTGCGCGACCTGTTGCACGAATACCGCATCGAGAAAGTGCTGGTCGTTGACGACAACTTCCGACTGCGCGGTCTGATGACGGTAAAAGACATCAACAAAGCCGAAGCCTACCCGAACGCCTGCAAAGACACCGATGGCCGCTTGCGCGTGGGCGCCGCCGTCGGCACCGGGCCGGAAACACCCGACCGGGTCGATGCGCTGGTGCGCGCTGGTGTAGACGTCATAGTGGTCGATACCGCCCACGGTCATTCCAAAGGGGTGATTGATCGGGTGCGCTGGGTCAAGGAAAACTACCCTCAGGTCGACGTCATTGGCGGCAACATTGCCACCTCTGAAGCCGCACTGGCACTGGCTGAAGCCGGCGCTGACGGCGTAAAAGTGGGTATTGGCCCGGGCTCGATTTGCACCACCCGCATTGTTGCCGGTGTTGGTGTGCCGCAAATTTCGGCAGTCGCCAATGTTGCTACTGTATTACGTGACAAAGGTATTCCGGTGATTGCCGACGGTGGCATTCGCTTCTCTGGCGACCTGGCCAAGGCCATTGTCGCCGGTGCTTCGGTGATTATGGCCGGCAGCATGTTCGCCGGTACCGATGAATCCCCGGGCGAAGTTGAACTGTTCCAGGGCCGTGCCTACAAGAGCTACCGTGGCATGGGCTCCATTGGTGCCATGGGCCAGAACCAGGGCTCCAGCGACCGTTATTTCCAAACCGTAGAAAGCGGCGTGGAAAAACTGGTACCGGAAGGCATCGAAGGGCGCATCGCTGTAAAAGGCCCGCTGCACGCCGTGGTACACCAGTTGATGGGTGGCCTGCGGGCAGCCATGGGGTACACCGGCTGCCGCACCATGGAAGAAATGCGCACCCAGCCGGAGTTCGTGCAGATTACCGGGGCGGGCATCAAGGAATCTCACGTTCACGACGTGCAGATCACCAAAGAAGCGCCGAACTACCGGGTTAGCTAAATCAGATCCAGGAGCGGCCCGCGGGCCGCTCTACTGTTTATAACAGACCAGACCCCATTCAGAACAACCAGCCGGAACCCGCCATGAGCCACCTCAACATTCATGCCCAGAACATCCTCATCCTCGATTTCGGATCTCAGTACACCCAGTTGATCGGCCGCCGCGTGCGCGAGATTGGCGTTTACTGCGAAATCCGCCCCTACGACATGACCGATGATGAAATCCGTGCGTTCAACCCGAACGGCATCATCCTGTCCGGCGGCCCCGAATCGGTTCACGCCGAGGATTCGCCACGAGCACCCCAGGCCGTGTTTGAGCTGGGTGTACCCGTGCTGGGCATTTGCTATGGCATGCAGACCATGGCTGAACAGCTGGGCGGCTCGGTGATCGGTTCCAAAGAGCAGGAATTCGGCTATGCCGAAGTGCAGATCGATACCGCCTCACGCCTGCTCGATGGCCTGAGCGACCGCGACTCAAACGGCCTGAACTTTCTGGATGTGTGGATGAGCCATGGCGACAAAGTCAGCGCCATGCCCAAAGGCTTCTCACTGATGGCCTCGACCCCAAGCTGCTCCATTGCCGGCATGGCCGATGATGAGCGTCGTTTCTACGGCGTACAGTTCCACCCGGAAGTGACCCATACCCTGAAAGGCCTGGAAGTTCTGGAACGTTTTGTACGCACTCTCTGCGGCCTCGATGCGCTCTGGACACCGGCCAACATCATCGACGACCTGGTCGATAAAGTGAGGGATCAGGTTGGCAGCCAACACGTATTGCTCGGCTTATCCGGCGGTGTGGATTCTTCAGTAGTGGCCGCGTTGTTGCACAAAGCCATTGGCGATCAACTGACCTGTGTTTTTGTCGACAACGGCCTGTTGCGCAAGAACGAAGGTGACCAGGTAATGGCCACCTTCGCTCGCGAAATGGGCGTAAAAGTCATTCGCGTCAACGCCGAAGAGCGGTTTCTGAATGCCCTGGCCGGCGAAGCCGACCCGGAAAAGAAACGCAAGATCATCGGCCACCAGTTCATTGAAGTGTTCGACGAAGAAGCCTCGAAAATTCACGACGTCGCCTTCCTGGCCCAGGGCACTATTTACCCGGATGTGATCGAATCGGCCGCTTCCAAAACCGGCAAGGCGCACGTCATCAAATCACACCACAACGTGGGTGGCTTGCCAGACGACATGGCGCTGAAACTGGTTGAACCGCTGCGCGAACTGTTTAAAGACGAAGTGCGCAAGATCGGCCTGGAACTCGGCCTGCATTACGACATGGTCTACCGCCACCCCTTCCCGGGCCCGGGCCTGGGCGTGCGCATACTCGGCGAAGTAAAAAAAGAATACGCCGACCTGCTGCGCGAAGCCGACGCCATCTTCATCGAAGAATTGCACCGCGCCGACTGGTACCACAAAACTTCCCAGGCCTTTGCCGTCTTCCTGCCGGTTAAATCCGTCGGCGTAGTTGGTGACGGCCGCCGTTACGAATGGGTCATCGCTGTACGTGCGGTAGAAACCATCGACTTCATGACGGCCCGCTGGGCGCACTTGCCGTATGAAATGATGGAGCGGGTGAGTAACCGGATTATCAATGAGATATCCGGTGTTTCCCGGGTGGTGTATGACATTTCCGGCAAGCCGCCGGCGACGATTGAGTGGGAGTGAGCACGCGTTAGGCTGGCATCATTGTCATAAAAAGTTTCTCCACAATTAGCTGTGTTGCCTGTTTAGCCGAGCAACTGCGCACGCGCGGTCTCAAAGCCTTCACGTAGCGCGCTATGGTCGGCCCCAAGGCCTTCGACGCAATAGCTGTTCAAGAACTGCCGGCCGGCAAAGAGCTTCCGGTCGGTCTCGGTCAGCTTGGCTTTCTCGCAGAGCCGGTTCCATTCACTGGCAATCGTTGCGAATTGGTCCTCAATGATGGCCTTGGCTTCCTTGTCATTGAGCAAGAAATCAGGAGCGGCCGCGAGGCAGTTATGCAGCGTGCTCATACGGTTTTCACCCTTGATCAGCATGGCCTGTGTTGTCTCGTTACCGGTTCTTCCCTGCGGGCAGATGTCATAGGCAGGAGTCAGGGTGAACATCTCGCCGTCCCAGAACGCGGCATGGTTGCGGGCGTGGTCGTCCGTGTTGCCGCACAGGATATTGAAAACGATCCGTCCGTAGAGCTCCCGCAGCGTATCCTTTGGCTCGGTGAAGCGGTGGCGGATGATCTCGGCTAAGTCTTGATAAGACGCATAGCGCGCCATCATTTCGTCAAGGCCAAGCATTGTCAGAGCCGAAACCATGGCTCTGCGCTGCCAGCCAGCCTTTGAATTGATGCGATCAAAGCGTTCGATGAGCAGCACGTCCTTGCCGGCCGCTGCGATCATCGAGACAGGAGCAACATTGAGGTTGCACGCCGCCGCGAGCTTCATGGCGATGAATTCGGCCTTTACGACGCTGTAAATGTCCGTGCTCGACGAGAACTTGGCGATCATTTTATGATCGCCGCTGTCGATCAGGGCTTTCGGACGGGCGCCGCCGATCGACGTGCCGTGGTTCAAAGCCTTGTCGAGCGCTGGCGTCAGCGGGACGCCTTGCTCGATCCGTTCGGCCGCTTCCAGCAATTGCTCATAGGATGCTTCTGCCTTGATGCGGGGAACGTATTCCGTGGCGGACTGCTGAAAATCGAGTGCACCGATCCGGTCCGATCCCGACTCGAGCAAGTAGGTGAGTTCGGTGATGTCGCTGGCTTCGGTCCCGGCGGCCCTGGCACCCACCAGACGGTTGATGATTACCCTTCGGCCCCAGGCGTCGGGCGAGCCATCACGAATGCAACTTGCCATTGACAGGCCGGCGACCGGTTCGATCAGGCCGCGGCGGAGCGGAAGTTCGGGGTTGTAGATCGGGATCGCGCCATTGCGGCGCAGATAGCTGGCGCCATAGTTGAAGCCGTAGGTATCTCCGTTCTGTGTGATGCGCCCTGCAACGACGGGTTGCGTTTCTCCCGGCAGCCAAATCCAGACATAAGCCTCTTTGTGTTGCCTAAGCCTAGAAGTCATCATCGACCTCCTGCTTACTATGGCGAACGCTCTTGGGTAGCAGCCTCAGTTTTTCTTCGAGGTGGGCGTTGTGCATCGCAAGTGTACTGTCGTCGACATCAAACAGACGTACGCCGACGAGTGCGGCAACCTCGAAAACGATACCGATCTCAGAACCGGCTTCACCGTTTTCGATATTGCGCAGGGTCTTACGGGTGATGCCTGCGCGTTCAGACAGTTCAGTAGCCGTAAGTTTCCGCTCCAAACGACCAGCCTTGATCAGCTTGCCGAGGATCGAGAGCGCCTGCTTTGTGACGCGAGAGTAGCTGCGTGCCCGTTTCATCGCCATCCCGTTTATTTGAGTAGTTTAAGACCCACAAAAAGGTCTGTGGGTTTTTAAATGCCCATTATGCGCCTACTTGGGCAAGATGCCAAACAAATGGCTATCTTATGATCCATAAGGTCATCATATGGCACTTAAAATGCTCATGGTTTAAGTTGAGCTAGGAGGGAGTATCGTACAGGCATTTTTGCCTGATGCGTTTGCCATGGCTTGCTGGCATTTCACCGGGCAAGGTGTGTTCACCGCACTCCTCCTCTTGAGAGAAGAAGGCTTTCACAGGTTGGCACTTAACAACTACCTTCTCCCTGACATTCGCTGAAAATTGTCAGGGAGACACTGCATGAACAGTCCTGTCGTTACCGTGTTTGGCGCCACCGGGTTTCTGGGGCGGGTGGTTGCGCGCGAGCTGGCTGACGACGGCTGGAAGGTACGTATCGCCGCGCGCAATCCGGACGTACTGATACCGGGTCTCGCCATGGACCGGAGCGTCCGGCTTCCGACCGACATCCGGGACGAACGCTCGGTGGCCGCTGCGCTTGAAGGTGCCTCGGCGGCGGTCAACGCGGTCTCCCTGTATAAGCAGCAACCCGGCCTGCGGTTTCGGGATATCCATGTCGATGGTGCAGCCCGGGTGGCTCGCTGTGCCCGCGAGGCCGGGGTGGACCGGTTGGTGCATGTATCCGGCATTGGCGCGAGCTCGCAATCCTCCTCGGCTTATGTGCGGGCCAGAGGGCAGGGTGAAGTCAGCGTACAGGAAGTTTTTGAGCAGGCCACGATCGTTCGGCCATCGGTATTGTTTGGCCCCGGGGGCGGCATTTTGGACAGTCTGCAGACTGTGAGCCGGTTGCCGCTGGTGCCCATGTTGGTCGCGGCAACACCCGCCTGCAACCGGTGTTCGTTGACGATGTGGCGACGGCGATCGGCGCACTATTGCGACGGCCCGAATCGGCGGGGCAGATATACGAACTGGGCGGGGCGGATCTGCTTGCCTACCGGGAGCTCCTTGCCCAAGTGCTACGCGGCAGCGGGCGGAGGCGCCTGTTGGTGCCTGTACCGTTCGCGTTGTGGCGGATAATCGCGGGACTGCTGGCAGTCCTGCCGCGGCCACCACTGACCATCAGCCAGGTTCAACTGATGTCGATGGACAACGTAGCGGACCCCTCACGGCCGGGCTTTGCGGAGCTGGGTATCAACCCGGATGGGATCGGGAAGGTACTCGATACCATTCGTAAAAATGCCATCAGGTAATGTCAGACTGCGGCTAGAAATTAATCAGCCTTGGAGACTAATCGCAGGAGGTCACCTGCCGCCACCTCAATATCAAGTCCGCTCTGACCAGCCGTCCAGGCCTACCGGTACGACTCATCGTCAACCGTGACATGGTGTTGCGGCCCTACCAACTACAGATCTATCAGCTGGGAATGACCCATGACCACTAACAAGCTGCAACTGGGGCCGCTGCCCAAAACCGAACCGTCAAACTGGCCTTTGCCGGCCCGGCGTCCCTGAAGGCAGGCCCGCCAAATGGTAGTCCGTAACTTTGCCGATTTTCATTATCTGGATGCTATAATCCTGACATAATGTCACTGGAAAAGCTTATATATCGTGAGTTACAATAAAAGTACATTAGATATTAGTTGTCAGGATAGAGGTAGTCATGTCCGTTGCTATGAAGGTATCGTCCCGGGTTAACCACATGAGGCGTGGTGTCCCTTTCTCCATTACGGGGTTCTACTCGCTGGGGAATCGCACATCTGTGCAAAAGGCGATGAGCCGTCTGGCGCAAGAGGGTGTGGTAGAGCGAGTGTCCAAGGGGTTTTATGTTCGTCCCAAGCCCTTGCCGAGTATGCCCTTCATCAAGACAACCGCCAGTGCGGAGCAAGTCGCCAAGGCGTGGGCGAAAGAGCATGGCTATAAACTGGTGAGCCAAGGTCAGGAAGCGGCTTATCGCCTGGGCTTTCAGACCCAGGCACCAATGAAGACGGTCTACTGGAGCAACGGGCCTACCAGAGAGTTCAAAGTTGGCAATCAGGTTGTTGAGGTACGCCATATCAGTGGCCAGAAACTGCGCTGGGGAAAAACGCCCGAAGGAACGCTGCTGCGGGGGCTGTTAGTGACGCCACCAGCGTCTGTGGAAATATCGGGATTGAAGAAGGCCATTCAGCGATTGTCACTCTCGCCAGTGGAGGCTCAATCAGTGCTGCACAAACTGCGCTCTCTTCCCTTGTTGAATGCCTGGCAAGGGAAGCTTCAGCAATTGGAACTGGCATTCTGATGCATATATTGGATTATTACCTTGATGCCAAGCGTCGTGAGGAGCTAAGTCAGATATTGATACTGGGTGCCCAGAAGCATGAGGATGGGTTACCTGACTTCTTTCTGGAAAAAGACCTCTGGGTGACGGAGCTCCTGCGCTTGCTGTATGAAGAGCGGCTTCTGGGGGATTGCGCTGTCGCTTTTAAAGGGGGTACCGCGCTCAGCAAGTGCTGGAAAGTCATTGATCGGTTTTCCGAGGATATCGATCTCTCCATTCATTGGGCCGACTTGGCCGAAGCTGAAGACGAAGCTGCTGCCTGGGAGCAGTCCATAAGCAGTGGCAGTCAAATCAAGAAGTTTCGCAAACGCCAAAGCGATCGGCTGATAGCGTGGTCTGAGCAATTCGTCGAAAGGCTCAATCAGCGCTTGGTTGAATATGGTATTGAAGGCCTGGGTGCCGAACTGGAAGCAGAGTCGCAGGGCGAGAAGATCAATGTCCATTTTCCGCGTGTGATCAAAGGCGACAACAATTACCATCTCGACCATGTATTGTTGGAATTTGGCGGTCGGAACCGTGGGCAGCCCACTGAAACTCATGCAATTGAAAGCTATCTGGTGGATATTCCGGAACTACAGGAGCTAACACTTCCGAAGGCAATGGTTCAGGCCTACGACCCGTCTTACATCATGTGGGAGAAGCTGACGGCACTTCACCAATTTTCAACAATGAAGAGAGAACCGGATACCCACCGTCTGGCTCGGCACTGGTACGATGTTGATTGCATGCTGCGGAAAGGTGTAGTTGATCTTGCCAATGCAAACCAAGCGCGCAATGACGTGGTTGAGATGAAAAAACAGCGTTGGGCAGAGAAAGGGGTCGACTATGAGTTGGCATTGCAAGGTGAGCTAAAGCTTGTTCCTGATGCTGAACGTTTGGCGGGTATCGCTGCGGATCACAAAGCAGCCATCCAGGGACGCATGTTCTTTGTTCGTCGGCAGCCAGACGACTTCAACAAGATTGTTGAACGGATATCCCTTGCACAAGATGCTATTAATGAGGGCACAATAGCGGGTTTGAGTCATAGTTCCAGCTGAGAGCGCATATGATACTCCGCGTTACATTGGTTACTACAACAATAAACGGCCACACAGTACCAATGGATACTTGACGCTAACAGCATTCAAGCAGAGCTTTGCATTAAAAGTTCTTAAACCGTGTCCAGTATTAGTTGACCACCACATACCGGTTCATGAAGGTAATGCATCTACCAGGCATCTGGCGGAGTTCCTGCCAGTCAACTGGGGCACAGACTGCAGACTTGGTCCGTCGGAAAACTCTAAACCTGAAATTGAACCGCTTTCTCCAACAGCGG
>NZ_JBBECH010000090.1:0-10072 GCF_040881935.1 Saccharospirillum sp.
CAGTCGATCAGCCCTTCATGGATTTGAAGAACTCGTCGTTGGTCTTGGTCTGCTTCAACTTGTTGGTCAGGAAGTCGATGGCCGCGACGTCTTCCATCTCGGCCAGCAGCTTGCGCAGAATCCACATGCGTTGCAGTTCTTCCGGGCTGGTCAGCAGCTCTTCGCGACGGGTACCGGAGCGGCGCACGTTGATCGCCGGGAAGATGCGCTTTTCAGCGATTTTGCGGTCCAGGTGGACTTCCATGTTACCGGTGCCCTTGAACTCTTCGTAGATCACTTCGTCCATCTTCGAGCCGGTATCGACCAGGGCCGTAGCCATAATGGTCAGTGAACCGCCTTCCTCGACATTACGCGCCGCACCGAAGAACCGCTTGGGGCGTTCCAGAGCGTGGGCATCGACACCACCGGTCAGTACCTTGCCGGAGCTCGGTACGATGGTGTTGTAAGCGCGCGCCAAACGAGTAATGGAGTCGAGCAGAATGACCACATCCTGCTTGTGCTCGACCAGGCGCTTGGCCTTCTCGATCACCATTTCGGCAACCTGAACGTGACGGGCCGGTGGCTCGTCAAAGGTTGAAGCGATGACTTCGCCGCGCACTGAGCGCTGCATATCGGTCACTTCTTCCGGGCGCTCATCGATCAGCAACACGATCAGGTGCGTTTCCGGGTTGTTGCGGGTAATCGCCTGGGCCACGTGCTGCAGCATCAGGGTTTTACCGGCTTTCGGTGGCGAGACAATCAGGCCGCGCTGACCTTTACCGATGGGCGAGACCAAATCGAGAATGCGGTTCGCCAAATCTTCGGTTGAGCCATTGCCGGATTCGAGAATCAGGCGCTCTTCCGGGAACAGCGGGGTCAGGTTTTCGAACAGGATCTTGTTGCGGGTGCTTTCCAGCGGCTCATAGTTGATCTTGTCGACTTTGAGCAGGGCGAAATAGCGCTCGCCTTCCTTCGGTGGCCGAATCTTGCCCGAGACGGTGTCACCGGTGCGCAGATTGAAACGTCGAATCTGGCTGGGTGATACATAGATGTCATCGGGGCCGGCCAGGTAAGAGGCCGTGGCCGAACGCAGGAAGCCAAAACCGTCCTGTAAAATCTCCAACACACCATCGCCCCAGATGTCTTCGCCGCTTTTAGCGTGACGTTTGAGAACAGTGAAAATCAGATCTTGTTTACGAGACCGGTTCAGATTGTCGAGTCCCATTCCCTTGGCAATTTCCAAGAGCTCGGGCACTGGTTTGGTTTTTAAGTCACTCAGGTTCATAGGGTTTGCGGTTTTTTAGTCTAGGGAAGATGATCGGGCAGGCCGCCCGGAGACGTGGTTGGAAGCGTAGATAAAACAGGTTTAGGGCACTATAGGCCGAGTCGGCAGGGGTGTCCAGAAAAGTTTAGGACCGCCCCCGCAGTATTCAGGGCCGGATCAACCGGCCCGGGCACTCGATCACAGATTACCCTGAATAAATTCAATCAATTGGGTCTTGGACAGGGCGCCGACCTTGGTCGCCACCACTTCACCGCCACGGAACATCATCAGCGTCGGGATGCCACGAATGCCGTATTTGGGCGGCGTGTTCGGGTTGTCATCGATGTTCAGCTTGGCCACGACCATGTTGTCGGCGTATTCAGTGGCCACTTCTTCCAGAACCGGAGCGATCATTTTGCAGGGGCCACACCATTCGGCCCAGTAGTCGACCAGTACGGGCTTGTCGTTGCCCAGTACGTCGGTTTCGAAGCTGTCATCAGAGACGTTTTTAATGTGTTCGCTCATTAGATTCTGTACCGTTCTCTTGGCTGATTAAGTATTGGATAAGTGCGAGCAATGTCGCAATTCGACAGGCAGCCTAACTCAGGAATCCGGCTGCTGTCTATTGGACTGTGGTCAAATGCGACCGGACAGTCCGTTTACTAACAAATGACACCGGCCTGGTCGCATTTCAAGGCTTAATCACAGAAATTCAGTCCCTACCGCCGTTAACAGGCATTTTTTGCCAGTTTTTGAGCGGCGGCGACGGCAAAATAGGTCAGAATGCCATCGGCACCGGCCCGTTTAAATGCCACCAGGCTTTCCATCATCACCGCGTCGAGATCCAGCCAGCCATTCTGAGCGGCGGCCTGGTGCATGGCGTATTCGCCACTGACCTGGTAGGCAAAGGTGGGCACTTGTAACTCGGTTTTCACCCGATGCACAATGTCGAGATAGGGCATGCCGGGCTTCACCATCACCATATCGGCGCCTTCCTGCAGATCCAGCGCAACTTCGTGTAAAGCTTCATCGCTGTTGCCCGGGTCCATCTGGTAGCTGGCTTTGTTGCTCTTGCCCAGGTTGCCCGCCGAGCCGACTGCATCGCGGAACGGGCCGTAATAGCTGGAGGCGTACTTGGCGGAATAGGCCATAATCTGCGTATTGACCTGCCCGGCGGCCTCGAGAGCATCTCGAATGGCACCAATCCGGCCATCCATCATATCGCTTGGGGCAACCACATCGGCCCCGGCTTCCGCCTGGGACACGGCCTGTTGCACCAGAGCAGTGACGGTGACGTCATTCAATACATAGCCGCTGTCATCAATAATGCCGTCCTGTCCATGGGTGGTAAAGGGGTCCAGCGCGACATCGCACATAATGCCCAGCTCTGGGTAGGCGGCCTTGAGTGCTCGGGTGGCGCGCTGCGCCAGCCCGTCGGCATTAAAGGCTTCTTCCGCCAACAGTGATTTCTTGCTGGCTGGCACCACCGGAAACAGCGCCAGCATGGGAATGCCCAGGGCAACCCACTCGGCCGCCGCCTCGACCAGCAAATCAACCGACAATCGCTCAACTCCAGGCATCGACGGCACGGCCTCGCGCTGTTGCTCGCCTTCAAGCACAAACACCGGATAGATCAGGTCATCGACACTGAGACGGTGTTCGCGCACCAGGCGGCGCGAGAAGTCGTGCGCACGCAGGCGGCGCAGGCGGGTCTGGGGGAAATTCCGCAAGGTAAGGCTCCAGCAGGATCAATAAGGAAGTTCGAGTTTAGCAAAGGACAGCCGGTGACAGGAACACCAGTCGCCCCAGGCAGCCTAACTCGCTACAATAGCGGCATTGTCGTATTAGTTGCGTTTCTGATAACTCGAGTTTGAACGTTCGCGCCGCGCTGGGTGCCTGGCACGGATTCCGGCACCGTAGCGAACGGAACGTTCAAACTTGAGTCATCAGAAACGAGTCCATTTACGGTGGTCTGGCAGACATCTACTTGTCAGACTGGCCCGCGGAGAATTCATGTCAGAGAAAGACACAGCCTCATCCGGGAACGGTACCCCTGAAGACACCACGCATTTTGGATATCAGACGGTCGCGACCGGGGAAAAACAGAAGCGCGTGGCGGACGTGTTTCATTCCGTCGCCGCCAAATACGATCTGATGAACGATTTGATGTCGTTTGGGGTGCATCGGTTGTGGAAGAAATACACCATCGAGCTGTCGGGCGTGCGCCGGGGCAACAAGGTGCTGGACATTGCCGGTGGCACCGGTGATTTAAGCTACGACTTCGCCCGCAAGGTGGGGCCGGATGGCCTGGTGGTGCTGGCCGATATCAATGACTCCATGCTGAAAGTGGGGCGTGACCGACTGGCCGACCGGGGCATTGCCGGGAACCTGGAAACGGTGCAGGCCAATGCCGAGTGCCTGCCGTTCCCGGATAATCATTTTGATGTCATCACCATGGCCTTCGGCCTCCGCAACGTGACCCATAAAGACAAGGCTCTGGCCGAATTCAACCGGGTACTGAAGCCCGGCGGCCGGCTGCTGGTGCTGGAGTTTTCCAAGCCGCGTAATGATCTGCTGAGCAAGGCCTACGATGTCTACTCGTTCAAGGCACTGCCACTGATCGGCCGTGCCGTAACGGGTGATCCTGACAGCTACCAGTACCTCGCCGAATCGATCCGCATGCATCCTGATCAGGATACGCTGAAATCCATGATGGAAGACGCCGGCCTGGTGCAGGTGCGCTACCACAACCTGACCGGCGGTATTGTCGCGCTGCACCGGGGTGTGAAGGCATGAGTCTATGGCTGTGGCCGCTGCAGCGGCTGATCAACGATGCGCTGGGCTACGACGCCCAGGCGCAGCGCCGACTGGCTCGCCTGGCTGGGCACAGCATCGTGCTGGCCATGCGTGAGCCGCATATCACGCTGGTGCTATTTATCGATACAGGCACCGAGCCGGACACCGCTCAGATCACGCTCGCGACCGACCCTCCGGCTAACGCCGACGCCCGCGTTAGCGGCAAGGCCCGGGACCTGTTCAGCGTGTTGCGTGCCGAAGACCGGGCTCAGGCCATGATGGCGCACCAGATCGACATTCAGGGCGATACCCGCACCTTCTTTACCTTGCAGGAAGTGATGTCGACGCTCGATATCGACTGGGAAATGGCCCTCGGCGATCGGCTCGGCGATTTGCCAGCGCATGCGCTCGCCGGTGGACTGCGCTTTTTCGGTGGTATGGCCAAAGCCCAGGGGCAGTCGTTTGACCGCACCGTGCGTCATTTTTTGCGCGAAGAAAGCCAGTGGCTGGTACCTGCGTCGCAGTGGCGGGAGCATGCTCAGGCGGTTCACCAGACCCGACTGGGTGTCGACCGACTGGGCGCTCGCATTGCCCGCCTGCGCCAGCGAATGGATGCCGGCGCCGACACTCGGGGTTCATCGTGACGCTGATACGCCTGATACGCATCGCCTGGATTCTGAGCCGCTACCGCCTCGATACCCTGCTGCAGCATCAGCAAGTGCCCTGGCTGCTGCGCTTTGGTCAGTATTTCTTCCCGCCCCGCTGGATCATTCCGGCCAAAGGCAGTGAAGGCCGACGCCTGCGTCTGGCGCTGGAAAGCCTGGGGCCGGTGTTCGTCAAATTCGGCCAGATTCTGTCAACACGTCGGGATCTGTTACCCGCCGAGATGGCCACCGAACTGGCCTATCTTCAGGATCGGGTGCCATCCTTTCCCGGCAGCCAGGCCAGACGGCTGATCGAAGAGGCCCTGGGCGAAAGCGTTGATACCCTCTTTGCCGAGTTTTCTGAAGCGCCCATGGCATCGGCCTCCATTGCCCAGGTGCATGCGGCCACTCTGTCGGATGGCAAGTCGGTGGTGATCAAGGTCATTCGGCCCGGTATTCGCAAAGTCATCAGCAAAGACCTGCGCCTACTGGACCTGATGGCCCGGCTGGTGACGACCATTCCTGATGGTCGCCGCCTGCGCCCGGTAGAAGTGGTGGAAGACTTCCGGCGCACCATTCTCGATGAACTCGACCTGTTGCGCGAGGCTGCCAATATGGCTGCGCTGCGGCGCAATTTTGAAGGCTCGGGCTCGTTGTACATACCCTGGGTACACTGGGATTACACGCGCAAGAATGTGCTGGTAATGGAGCGCATCAGTGGCATTCCGGTATCGGATATCGACGCCTTGCACGCCGCTGGCATCAACATGAAAGTTCTGGCCGAGCGCGGCGTTGAAATTTTCTTCACCCAGGTGTTCCGGGATTCGTTCTTCCACGCCGACATGCACCCCGGCAACATCTTTGTCAGCCGCGAGCACCCGGAATCGCCACAGTACATCGGTATTGACTGCGGCATCGTCGGTTCGCTGTCGCGTGAAGATCAGAGCTATTTAGCCCAGAACCTGTTGGCCTTTTTCAACCGGGACTATTACCGCGTAGCCGAACTGCACGTTGAATCCGGCTGGGTCCCCGCCCACACCCGGGTCAACGAATTCGAATCGGCGATACGCAGTGTTTGCGAACCCATTTTTGAAAAGCCGCTGGCCGAGATTTCGTTCGGCCTGCTACTGGTGCGCCTGTTCCAAACGGCACAGCGCTTCGACATGACGGTGCAGCCGCAGCTGGTGCTGCTGCAGAAAACCTTGCTGAACATCGAAGGTCTGGGCCGGCAGCTCTACCCGCAGCTGGATTTGTGGGCAACCGCCAAGCCTTTCCTGGAAAACTGGGTCCGCGAACAGGTCGGCCCCAAGCGTTTTATCAAAACGCTGCAACAGCACGGCCCGAGCTGGCTGGCAAAGGCACCGCAAATGCCGGACCTGGTGCACGATACACTGCTGAACCTGCGCAAAATAGGCGGTGTCGAGCAACGCATCGCCGCCCAACTGGAAGCCGGCCGGAAGGAACGCAAACAGGGTCAGCGCCGTTTTGTTCGGCGGCTGGGAGCGGCTCTGTTGCTGGCCGGTGTGATCCTGATCCCCCAGCCAGCACTCTGGCTGCAAAGCCTGTCGACTGGCCAGTGGGTCGGTTTGGCCGTTGGGGCTATTTTATTACTGTGGCCGTAGTTAAGTTTCAGGTTCAACGTTTGCACATTGCGAGCGGCGGGTGCCGGTGATGCCTCTGCGGGGGAGTCCGCAACATGGATGTTGCGGTCTAGGCCCCATGGATGGGTTCACGCCGACCCCGCAGAGGCATCACCGGTAGCCGACGCGGACCATAGCCACTGATTAAATAATCGCTGCAACAAAACGTTAAAGGTTGTGTCATATGATGGACGTTCTGCAACAATTGGCCGACACTCTGGAGGCCCGCAAGGGAGCCAGTGCGGATGATTCTTACGTAGCCTCCCTGTATGCCAAAGGGTTGGATAAAATACTGGAAAAGGTCGGGGAAGAGTCGGTAGAGACGATTTTGGCGGCAAAAAACGCGGCCGCCGATGCCTCATTGAGCGACAAGGTCATCTCAGAGACGGCCGATCTGTGGTTTCATACACTGGTCATGCTGGCTGCGCTGGATCTGTCGCCCGAGGATGTAACCGATGAGCTGGCACGGCGCTTCGGATTGTCCGGACTGGACGAAAAAGCATCGCGCTCAACCGATTGAGCACTTGACCTGGCCCCCGGTCTGAGCGCAAATAGAGTGACATTATCAATAAGCCACCGGCACTCGGGGGCTGAAGACATTTCAAGAGGATAGCATCATGGGTTTTGGCGGCATTTCTATCTGGCAACTGTTAATTGTACTGGCCATCGTACTGCTGATTTTTGGCACCAAGCGCCTGAAAGGTCTGGGCGGTGACATGGGCAGTGCCATCAAGAGCTTTAAAAAAGCGGTGAACGAGAACGACGAGGAAACCGTCGCGTCCGAACAGAAATCTGAGGACGAGAAAAAAGCAGCACTGGAAAAGAAAGACGCCCAGTTTGCTGAAACCGAGCAGGAAACCACCAAGAAAACCGATACCAGCGCCCACTGAACCGGGTTCGCGCATCTGTTTTACGGCCTGGCTGCTGGCTGGGCGGCCGCCACTGATCTGTTGAGAGCTCACTATGTTCGACATCGGTTTTACCGAATTGCTGCTGCTGGCCGTTATTGGCATGGTGGTCATCGGGCCCGAGCGACTGCCGGGCGTGGCGCGTACGCTGGGGCGTACCATTGGCAAGGCCCGGCGTTTTATGACTGGGTTGCAAAACCAGCTCGAACAGGAAGTACGGCTGGATGAACTGAACAAGAAAATCATCGCCGAAACCAAGGGTCAGACGTTCAAGAACAACGATGAACCGGCGTCGGGCGAGGCGCGCCATGAAGACGAAGACGCCGAGGTACCGTCCATAGCCCCCCGTTCTGCACTGGATGAAACCGCCAGAGCGGAACTCGAAGGCGATATAAAGGCCGAGGCGGCGCTGAGACGCAAGGTGACCAATGACGCGGCCGCCAGAGCCCGTGTTCCCCAGGATACCGACCTGACAGACACCTCCGGAACCTCAGAAGCTCCCACCAACCCAAATACCAGGCCCGACGATGAAGTCCGAAAACCCTGAAGATTCCACCATGCCGCTAGTCGCGCACCTGAAAGAACTGCGCGACCGCATGATGCGCTCCATCGCTGTTGTTTTTGTGGTCTTTATTGGTCTGTATTTCCTGGCTGGTGACCTCTACATGATTTTGGTCAAACCGCTGGAAGTGCTGTTGCCCGAAAGCGGTCAACTGATCGCTACCGGCGTGACCTCCCCGTTCTTCGTACCGCTGAAACTGACCATTGTGCTGGCCGTGTTTATTTCTGTGCCGTATTTGCTGCACCAGATATGGGGCTTCATCGCGCCAGCCCTGTACAAGCACGAGCGCCGGGTGGCGGTGCCGTTGTTCATCTCCAGTGTGTTGTTGTTCTATGCCGGGGTCAGTTTCGTGTACTTCGTCGTGCTGCCGCTGGTGTTCGGGTTTTTCACCTCGGTCGGGCCGGAGAACATCAACCTGATGCCCGATATCGGCAATGTGCTCGATTTCTGTTTGAAGCTGTTTTTTGCCTTTGGCATCGCGTTCGAAATTCCAATTGCGACCTTTTTGCTGGTGCGGGCGGGCATTGTCTCGGTCGACTCGCTCTCGGCAAAACGCCCTTACATCTTCGTCAGCTGCTTTGTGTTCGGCATGCTGGTGACACCGCCGGATGTGATCTCGCAAACCATTCTGGCAGTGCCGATGTGGTTGCTGTTTGAACTCGGCCTGGCGTTCGCCCGCCTGATTCCCAAAGCCAAAATTGAAGAAGCGGCTGAACTGGACTGATTAGGTTGGCCGGTCCGTCTTGTCGGGGTCGTCTTCATCGACGACTTCGCCTTCTATTACCCGGTTACCCCTGCTTCCAGGGCGTTGCCCGCCCGCCTGGCCCTGGCGACGCTGGGCCTCTTCATAGGCTTTTTTGAACCGCGATGCGAACAGCGGCCTGCCTGTTATCTTCATCTTAACGGCGTTAATGATGGCCAGGCCTATGCCAACGGCGGCCAGCGCCAACACCAGAAACAGCCCGATCCAGAAAAAGAATACCAGCAGGGCAAGCCCAATGATGGCGGCGAGAATGCGCACAAACGGTGACATAGAATCTATCCTGAATGATGTGTGTATCGACCTTGCCATAACGGACCTCACTGTGGTCTTTTAACGACGGCCTGTAAAAAGATGCGGTTAGCTTTTCACAAAACAACGTCGTTTTCAGGGCCAAAGGTCATAATTTGCCCGCAGTTTACGCCCTGAAGACACTGAATTCACGCTCCGTCGAACACAATAACGAGCCTAACAGGGAGAAACGACATGGCAGAAACCCCCATTCGCTGGGGCATACTCGGCGCCGGTAACATTGCTTACAAACTCGCGAACGCAGTCGCGCAGGACCCGGACAGCGTGCTGGTATCGGTCGCCTCCAACACGCCTGGCAAGGCCAACACCTTTGCCAGCGCCGTTGGAATAACGGCCGATGATAGCTACCAGACCCTGGTCGAACGAACCGACATCGATGTGGTGTACATCGCCACCACACACAATTTCCATTACGACAACGCCGTGCTGGCGCTGAACAACGGCAAATCGGTACTGATCGAAAAGCCCTTTACCGTCAATGCCGATCAGGCCCGTAAACTGGCGGAGCTTGCCGGGGAGAAGGGGCTGTTCCTGATGGAAGCCATCTGGACCCGATTTCTGCCCACCATGATCAAGCTCAAACAGCGGTTGCAAAACCACGCCATTGGCGAAGTGCAACATATGAACCTCACCTTCGGCGGCTTCGCGCCTGACAAATACCGCCCCCGTTTGATTGATCCGAACCTGGCCGGTGGGGTAACGCTCGATATGGGCATCTACCCGATCAGCTTCGTCTGCTATCTGGCGGGCGAGCTGCCCATTGAGGTTCAATCGCTGTGTCAGTTCAGCGACACCGGCGTAGATGAACGCGCTACCTACCAGTTTCGTTTCGCCAGCGGCATGACTGCCTCCATCGCCACAAGTTTCAACCTGAAAATGAAACAGGAAGCCATGCTTTACGGCACAACCGGCTACATCGAATACCCGGATTTTCAAGCCGGCAGTGCCTTTGCCATTCACCATCATGGTGGCACCAACGAGGTCGATGACATTACCGCCGTGCAGCTCGATCAGTGTGAAAACGGTTTTGTCTATCAGGTAGCCGAGGTGGTGCGCTGCCTGCGCGCCGACGAACTTGAAAGTCCGGTGATTCCGCTCCAGGAAACCGTGGCGATCATGGCACTGATGGACCGCATGCGCGAGCAATGGGGTCTGCGTTATCCATTTGAGTAAGAGAGTCCTGAGCTGGATAGTCAGTTTTCGCGGG
>NZ_JBBECH010000091.1:0-9991 GCF_040881935.1 Saccharospirillum sp.
CCGGGTATGCTTACTGGTGGCCGTTAGACCGCATGGATGCGGTCTCCGAGCCCCCATGGACGGGTTCACGGCGTGCCTCCAGTAAGCATACCCGGTGGCCCGAATGGCGCTGTATAACAGGCCAACTCCCAGCCCAATTCGCCCGCGAACTTCTAACTCAGTACTTCTGCCACAGAATGAATCACTGTCGCCAAAGCAAACCAGAATGCTAGAATTGCCGCGTTTTAGGCTTTTCCATTTTCCTGTTGAGACCATCATGCCGAAAGCTCCCGAGATCAAACCCGGCCACGTTATTGAATTGGACGGTAACCAGTACAAAATCAGCAAAGTTGATGTGCACAGCCCCAGCGCCCGGGGTGCCGCGACGCTGTATAAGATGACCATGAATGAACTGGTCACTAAGCGTAAGCGGGAAGAAGCCTTTAAAGGGGATGATTTTCTGACCCTGGCGGATGCGGCTACCTGCTCGATGCAGTATTTGTTTTCCGAAGGTGACATGCATACTTTTATGGATGTCGACGATTACGCTCAGCACATGCTGTCGACTGACGACCTGGGTGATCAGTTGGCCTGGTTGCACGATGGCATGGAAGGGTTGACGGGTCTGGTAGTTAACGACGTGCTGGTGGCCATTGAATTGCCGCAGTCACTGGTTAAGCAGATTGTTGAAACGGCGCCCGGCATTAAGGGTGCCTCTGCTTCGGCACGTACCAAGCCAGCGCTTCTTGAAGGTGGTATTACGGTTCAGGTGCCGGAATATATTGAGCAGGGCGAGCGCATCAAGGTGAATACCGAGTCTAAAAAGTTTATGTCCCGGGCCTGATGTGCTTTTGGCCGCCAGCCTTTGTTCGCGGCTGGCGGCGGCTGGTAGTAGCCATTACTGGCTCAACAGAATGGCCAGCCAGCGGCTTTTCGGATAAACCTCCAGGCCGATTTTGACCACCACGGTTAAAGGTACTGCCAGTAAGGTACCCACCGGCCCCAGCACCCATCCCCAGAATATCAGCGAGAGAAACACCACCAAGGTCGACAGGTCGAGTGACCGGCCCATCATGCGTGGCTCCAGTACATTTCCGATAATGGCGTTGATGGCGGTAAAGCCGATCAGGCTGATCGCGAAGCCGCTCAGGCCCTGTTGCACTGTGGCCAGAAAAATAGCCGGAACGGCAGCGATCAGCGAGCCTATGTTGGGTATGAAGTTCATCACAAACGCCAGGGTGCCCCAGAGAATGGGGTAGTCAACCTCTAACAAGCTGAGAAATCCCCAGACCAGCAGACCAGTGATGACGCTGATAAAAGATTTGATCACCAGGTAGCGTTGTACCGACTTGGTAAAGCGTCGGGCGTAATCGGCGGTGCGGTCGTCTCCGAGCGCACGGTTCAGTTTGGCGTGGGCGCCCTGGGCTTCGTCGAGCATGAATATCAGAATAAAAACGGTCAGTACCAAAGCCAGTAGAATGCCGCCGAGGCCCGAGAACAGGGCGCTGACGACACCCAGCAGATTGTCCGGATCGGGCATAATGCTTTGCAGGCTGGTGCGCAGATCGGCGGATAACCAGGGGAGTCGCTCGCGCAACAGTTGAATCCATCCATCAACTTTCAGTTCGTATTCCGGCATGCGCGTGAAAAATTCTTCGGTTGAAGAAATGACCAGGCTGCTGACGCCGTACAGTACGATAAACACCAGCAAGACCACGGCGCCAATGGCTAATGGGGTTGGCACCCGGTAGTTAGTCAGCCAGCGTACGGCGGGCGATGTGAGTACCGCAAGAAACAGCGCAAGCAGAAACGGCACCAGAATCGGCTGGGCGATGCGCATTCCGGCGATGATGACGATCACGGCGGCAACGGTTATAAGCGCACGAGTGAGGGGGGCATCAAACGGGTTGGGTGAGGCTCTTCGGGTCATAGAGGGTTGGTCTGCCTGTCTCGGTCATCGGTCAGTGTAGCTGAACCGGCTTTTCGCGGTTCAAACACAGTGCGGCCAGCTTCTCGCTTTATCAGCGCCGATTCAAGCGACATTGGTCACTTGCAGGTATTTGGAGTTGAAATATGAGGGTTGATGCAAAAAAACCCGGCAAAGCCGGGTTTGGAGGTATCGCTTTTAGCCGACGCAGGCCTCGTTCGTCTTATGCTTCTGCTGCTTGTAGTCTTCGTATTTGGCCAGGCCAAACTTGGCGCCCAGAGTGCCTATGACGTAGGCGATGAAAATGGTCAGAATGCTGCCATCAACAAAGCTCAGCGAGGTAATCATCGGCCCCGGGCAGTAGCCAGCCAGGCCCCAGCCAGTGCCAAACAGAATGCCGCCGATCACGATGCGCCGATCCACCTGGCTCTTGCCGGGAATGCGGAACAGCTCCGCCAGAACCGGCTTGCCACGTTTGAGAATCAGCGGTGTTGCGATGGCATTGACCACCAGGCCGCCGCCCATTACAAAAGCCAGGGACGGATCCCAGGTGCCGAAGATATCCAGGAAATTAACCACCTTGGCCGGGTCGATCATTTGTGCGACGGACAAACCGAAGCCGAACAGAATACCGGCAAACAGGGCGGCAGCCAGGCTTTTAGTGTTGGTCATGATCAGGCTCCTGTAACCAGATGGCGAACAATGTAGACAGTGACAAAGGCAGTGGCCATAAAGGTCACGGTCGCGACCAGAGAGCGTGGGCTGCGTCGGGCCAGACCGCAGATGCCATGACCGCTGGTGCAGCCGGTGCCGATCGTGGTGCCGATGCCGACCAGCAAGCCTGCGGCAATCAACCAGGGAGTGCCGACGACAGACTGAATATGGTCAACGCCTGCCCCGGCACCAAGCCACTGGTAAATGAAGCCCCCGATGACCAGTCCCGAAATGAACAGGATACGCCAGGTTACGTCGCCTTTTTCCGGATAGACAATGCCGCCAAAGATGCCGGAGATACCGGCGACCCGACCTTTTACCAGCAGCAGGAAGGCAGCTGACAGGCCGATCAACGCACCGCCAAGGGTCGCTGACAGGGGTGTGAAATTAATGATTTCCATCGTAACCTCTAATGAGTTTTCGCAAATATTGCTATGGTTAAGTTAGGGCTCGGGCGGTCAATACAAGTGTTGATGACCGCCCGGGAACCACCTTGTCAGGCAACCCGGGTCAGTTTCAGGTTGAGCGGTATTTTCAGATACCGCTGGTTGTTGCTCTCGGTTTTGGGCAACTTGCCCGCATCAATGTTCACCAGAATGCTCTGGTAGATCAGTTTCGGTGCGGCCAGGCCAGAGTCCCGTTGTTCGCGGAAGGCAACAAACTCCTCTTCAGTGGTATCGCCCCTAAGCTGGATATTCTTTGCTTTTTCCTCGCCAATGGTACTTTCCCAGGCAACATCCCGACCACCGGGCTGATAATCGTGACCAACGAAGACGCGAGTCTCATCGGGCAGGCTGTACAAGTGCTCTGTGACACAGCGGTACAGGCTGCGAGCATCGCCCGCCGGGAAATCACAGCGCCCGGTGCCATAGTCGGGCATGAACAGTGCATCGCCGGTGAACACCGCATCGCCAATCAGGAATGACAGGCAGGCGGGTGTGTGTCCGGGTGTTGGCAGAGCATTGATGCGCAGGGACCCAGCTTCCAGCGTTTCAAAGTCTTTGATCAGGGTGTCAAACTGGTTGCCATCGGTGATAAAGCTGTTTTCCAGGTTGTAAACCGTCTTGAAAACGGTCTGAACACCGGTGATCCGCTCACTGATTGCAACCTTTATGTCGGGGTACTCATCGCGGAACAGCTGACTGGAACTCAGGTGATCGGCATGAGCGTGCGTTTCCAGAACAGAGTGCAGTTTCAGATTGTTTTCAGAAACATAA
Source organism: Saccharospirillum sp. (assembly GCF_040881935.1). Classification (NCBI taxonomy): domain Bacteria; kingdom Pseudomonadati; phylum Pseudomonadota; class Gammaproteobacteria; order Oceanospirillales; family Saccharospirillaceae; genus Saccharospirillum; species Saccharospirillum sp. Next base: position 3,838 of record NZ_JBBECH010000091.1, read on the forward strand.
TCGACTACCTGCTGGAATGACTGGTCAGAAATGATGCTGCCAATCGGGTTGTAGTCCAGTACCGGGTCAATGACGACCGCATCGCGGCTGACTTCGTCATAGACAACATAGGTCAGGGTAGAGGTAGCCGGGTCATAAAAAGTTTTGATGGTGTGTTTCATGTAATTCTCCAAGTCGATGCTAGCCGCATTCCGGACTCTGTAATTTCGGTATTGCTATCAGTATTGCCAGTACCGTGCCAACTATTACGGCTCGTTATACGGGCGTTTCAAGCTATATTAGAAAATACTGTTTGGAATGGTTGCAACGTGCGTTTCACTATGTTGCAGCGGGCCATCCTGGGCCCGCTATCCGGGCAGTGTTAGCCGTTGGCGTAGGCACGTGCAGCCTGGACTGCTTCATCAGTGGTCAGGAAAAAGTGATCTTCACCGAGTGACTGAACAAACCCACTGCGTTTCATCACCTCCATGACCGGACCCTTAACATGAGAGAAGAACAAGTCCACATTTCGGATACGATAGTCGCGCAGCAACTCATGCAGTGCGGTGTCGGCTGAAGAATCCAGCTGATTGACGGCACTGGCATCAAGTACCAGGGCTTTCAGCGGGCTAACCATGCGCGCTTCCTCACGTTTGACCGTGTCTTTTAGGAAACTGACGTTGCCGTAGTAGAATTGGGCGTCAAAGCGCAATGCCAACACGTTGGGCGTCGTCTCGGCTAGCTCGTGCCGCTTCACGTTACGGTACTGGTCGGTTTCTGGAAGCTTGCCCAATACTGCATAGTGCGGCCGGGTCGTTTTAATGACGAACCAGACCATGCTCAAACCGACCGACAGGAAGATGCCGTATTTAACGCCCAGAGCCAGCGTGGCAACGAAAGTGAAAATCAGCAGCCCAAGGTCATCGCGCTTAACCTTCCACAGGTGCTTGACCTCGTGCACATCAATCAGACCAAACACGGCAACCATAATCACTGAAGCCAAAATGGCATTAGGGATGTAATAGAATAATGGGGTCAGAAAGACCAGGGCAACACCAATCAGAACAGCGGTAATGACAGCTGCCAGGCCGGTATTGGCGCCTGCGTTACGATTGACCGCGGTGCGACCAAAGCCACCAGCAACCGGCATGGCTTTGAACATTGACCCGACAATATTGGCGAGACCCAGCCCAACCAGTTCTTTGTTGGCGTCAATTTCATAACGCTTTTCAGACGCAATTTTCTTGGCAACGGCAATGCTTTCTATAAAGCCCACGATCGAGATAGTCAGGGCGATTGGCAGCAGGCTGACGATACTGGTCCAACTCAATGTCGGGATTGAAAACTCCGGAAAGCCTGCCGGAACCTGGCCGACGATACTGACGCCTGCCGTTTCATCGAGATTGAACCCCCATACGACCAGGGTTGCGATAGCTACCGCGATCATCGCGCCTGGCAACAGTGAGCTGATGCGCTTGAGGCCCAGCAGCAGTACGATGCCGCCAACTCCGATGGCTAGGGCAATCGGGTCCATCGCATTCACCTGGGTTAGGGTTAACCACAGGGTTTCAGCGATGTTTTCGGTGCGTGGCAGCGGCAGGCCGACGAGGTGCTTGAGCTGACTGAAACCAATGATCAGCGCCGCGGCGCTGGTAAAGCCCGAAATAACCGGATGCGACATGAAGTTGGTGACGAAGCCAAGCCGGAAAGCGCCCATCAGGAACTGAATCACCCCCACCATCAACGCCAGCAGAATGGCCATGGCGATGTATTGCTCCGAGCCAATGGGTGCCAGAGCCCCTACGCCGCTGGATACCAGCAAAGCCACCATGGCGACGGGGCCGACCGCGAGCTGGCGTGAGGTGCCGAACAGGGCGTACACCAGCAGTGGCATCACCGAGGCGTACAAACCGATGTAGGGTGGCAGTCCGGCCAACATGGCATAGGACATCGCCTGAGGAATTAGCATCATGGTGACGGTGATGCCGGCGATCAGGTCGCCTCGCAGGTCGCCACGCTGATAGTTGCGAATCCATTCTAAAGCCGGGATCCATTGGCTTACCCGGCGGTTAAAAGCAGCTTGTGTCATAGTGGGGGTCTCCAGCTACAGTCGAATGTGGTCGACCGGAAGCTCCGGTGCAAGTTTGTTGAGCGTAGTTTCAGCTGCGCTGTTGTGAGACTTGATCAGATTTGACCATGCAGATTTGTCGAGCCCGGGCAGTCCAGCGTCATCAATGGCGTTGAGAAAACGTTCCGCCAGGGCTTGCTTTAGCGGGCGGTGGCAGAAAAACCGGTCCTGATCCATCGGCTTAGCCAGCAGCAGGGCCGACTCTCTATCCAGGTTCTTGCTGAATTGCTCTTCCAGCAGCAGCACGCTCTCTTCCTGGTGACGGCCAGCGAGGACGTCAAACATTAAATTGTTGGTGCCAGCGAAGTAAAGGCGGAAAAAGGCCTTGATGGTTCGAGTAACCAACGTAGGTGGTACCTGGTAGTCCAGCTCGTTTTGCATGATCAGCTTGATATGACCACAACCCTGAAATTCTGAGGTTGTTGCCAGCTCGCAAAAAGACCGTTGTTGGCTTTCGCTCAGGTTTCGCAGTCGGGTATCGCTTTCCAGTCCCATTCGCGCGAAGATCCGGTCGAGGGTGTGTTGATCGCTGTGGAGATAGACAGGGCCTAGCTCTTTAGCAAATAAACGCATGTATTGATCCACTGGTTCCTGTTGCAGGCAGCCGTCAGTGCGTTGCAGGGCAGCCAGTATATGTATGAACAAACCAAAGCTGCCGCCAGCGACGCTGTATCGAATACCCCTAGTTCGGCCGTCAATGCAGGTGCAGGGAACTGTCTTTAGAATTTCTTCCGTTGGCATCCAGACCAGTCTATGTGCCATAACAGGAACCTCTCGTGATATAGGGTGAGGACTCTGAATCGAGTTGCCGATTATTCGTACGTTTAGCTTTCCCTTATCAAGTGTCGTGCCACATATTAACTTATTGATTTACATCAATTTTTTTGGGGTAGCATTATTGATCTGTTTTATGATGTTGCAACGTTCATTTCGTTTTGCGACGTTAACGATGGCGCTGGCCCTGGTTGGATGCGCTCAACATGGGGGTGACCTGCTCGCCGATTACGTCAAGCGGGTCAGCCGGGTGCTGGACGCGGATATACCGGCTGTGTCACCCGTTGACCTGCCGGCCTATCCGCCAACCCGAGCGCTGCGCCAGTCTCCCCCGGAGGTACAGATCGACGTGCTCGATGCCTGGTCGCTGCGTGGTTGCGAGGTGTTCACCCTGATGGGTGAACGCAACAGCATTCTGGGGCGCGTGGCTGACCCACTCATTCGTCTGGATTACGAGCGGCGGTTGTTGACCCTGTTGCCGGAGTGTCTGAAGAGGGAAACTGATCTCGATGACGAACTGATTACCGAGCTGGAAGGCATTTTGGAGCTGAAACGCGAGGTGTTTCCCCAGCACCTGTTCAACGCCACCTTGGCCAACCCCGACTATCAGAGCTACTGGACCGGCGGCAGCGAGGGCTTCGCTGCGGAAGATGAAATCGACTTCGAGGGCTACCGGGCTGCCCAGCAAGCTCTGGCCGGCTATACAAAGCAGCCCCTGCCCGTTACCCAGTCGCAGTGGCTGGGCAGCATGGAGCGAATTGCGGGGTACTCAATGGGCGGCCGCAGTCTGACGGCTATGCGCTCGGCCATCCAGGCACTCGAACAAAGTGAACAGATGCTGCAAGCCGCTGCCGCAGACACCCGACTGTGCCCAATGGGGCCACCGCTGCAGGAACTCGGCTTTGCCCGCAACGTAATGGGTAATGTTTTTGCCCGGGAAGTACAGCCCTGGCTGGTTAGCGTTGATCAGCGGTTTCTGGCGGGTTACGACGCCCTTACTTCGATGACCGAAACGATTAACGTGGAAAACCCGGCCATTGAGGCCTTTGAAGAAGAGTTGGCGCAGTATCATGACCGTTTCCGGGCACAGATTCGACAGCAGGTAGAAGCCTGGCAAGCGCTGTTTAACGCCTGTGGCGAACAGGCAACCGATTCATAACTGACTGCCTGCAACCGTCTTCTGTTATTTCGGCAAGTCGGGCACACTGCGATCTGATTAAAACGACTCATACAGGACAGACCCATGACCATGACCCTGGAAGACTTCGAAAATACCTTCCCCGTTCGAATTGAACTGCCCGTGCAGTGGGGCGAGATGGACGCCTTTAATCACGTCAACAACGTGACGTACTTTCGCTACTTTGAGAGCGCCCGCATCGCTTATTTTGAAGCCTGCAGCCTGTACGGGCGCAAGGAAGCCTCAGGCATTGGCCCGATTCTGGCCTCGACGGAATGCAAATACCGGCGACCCGTCAACTACCCGGACAAGCTCCTGGTAGGCGCCCGAATCGGTGAGTTACAGCGGTTCGGCTTTGTTCAGCACTACGGCATTTTCAGCCAAACCCAGCAGGCACTGACCACCGAAGGCCATGGCCGCATCGTGTTGCTCGACTACAACACCAACACCAAGGTAGAGCCGGATGCCGAGTTGCTGGCAAGCATCGCCGAGCTAGAAGGGCGCTAACAGACAGAATTCACTTCACCGGAATCAACGCATCCCTATCCCAACCGAGCCTCCCGGTTGCAACCGCTTTACGCCGAATCCCAACGACCGGTTTTATATAAAACAGGTCTCCGTTTTGTCCGGTTAACTGACGGGTGACTCCAGCACTACGTGCCAGTTTGGCGTTGGCCGCCATATGGGCGGGTTCGCCATGCACCGGAATCGCCAGCTCTGGCTTGACCCACTGATACATTTGCGTCAGTTCGTCGGCTGCCGGGTGGCCGGAGGCATGGATCGGCAAACCAGCTTCCTCAGCCGTTATGACGATGATGTCACGCGCTTTCAACGCTCGGATCAGGGCATCGACCAGGACTTCATTGCCTGGAATGATGCGTGCGCTGAACACGACAGTGTCGCCAGCTTCCAGCGTTAGATCCGGGTGGGTGTCTTTCGCCAACCGTGACAGCGCGGCCCGGGGTTCGCCCTGGCTGCCGGTGGCAATGGCCATAAAATGTTCGCGCGGGAAAAAACCGAGATCGAAGGGGTCGATAAAGCGATGCTGACTGTCCCAGTAACCGGTCGCTTTGGCGGCTGACACCATGTTTTTCAGTGAGCGACCGAGCAGCGCGACGCGGCGGCCGGTTTGATCGGCGGCCTGCATCAGGGTGGCCAGACGGGCGACGTTGCTGGCAAAGCAGCTAACAACGACTCGACCGCGAGCGTTTTCGATGATCTTGCGTAAGCCCGGTATCAGTTCCGATTCCGATACGGAATGGCCAGCCACCAGGGCATTGGTGGAATCACAAACCATGGCCGAGGGCGATTCATCTGCCAGTGTCTGAAAGGTCTTGGGTGCGATGGGTGGGCCAATGACCGGGGCTGGATCTAGTTTCCAGTCGGCGGTGTGAAAAACGCTGCCGACGGGCGTGCGGATCATCAGTGCCTGGGGTTCCGGTATCGAATGAGTAATGTTAAGCCATTCGACATTGAAGGGGCCAATCTGACGCCGGTCGCCGGGCTTGACTACATCGATCGAAATCTGTCCGGCCAGGTTGAACTCAATCAGTTTTCGTCGCAGCACTTCGGCGGTAAAGGCGGTGGTATAGACCCGGCCTTTGAAGCGCCGCCACAGATACGGCAGGGCACCGAGGTGGTCTTCATGGGCATGGGTAATAACAATGCCAGCCAGATGATCGGTGCGCTCGGCGATAAAAGCGGGGACGGGCATTTGCACATGGGGCTGATGGGCCTTATCGGGGTCGGCGAAGGTAACGCCGCAGTCGACCATTAACCATTGGTCGTCGTGGCCATACAGATTAAGGTTCATACCGATTTCGCCGCAGCCACCCAGCGGCAGAAACCAGAGATCAGTGTGATCGGGGGACATGCATTCTGCAGTTATCAAAAATGTAACGGTAGTTTACCGAATACCGGAAGCGACTGTTGGGAAAGGAGGCTCAGGAACGAAAATTCTTCGCAAAAGAGTTTCATGGCTCACTATTTGGAGTTCGGGCTGGCTAAATGGCTTTGGTCCGCACCGGCTACCTGGGATGCTCCTGTGGGGTCGGCGTAAATCCATCCATGGAGCCTAGGCCGCAGCATCCCTGCTG
>NZ_JBBECH010000092.1:0-52179 GCF_040881935.1 Saccharospirillum sp.
TGACCGGCACATCGACTACAGCCAGTTCCGCCCCATGGAGATGAACGACATGGACTCTATGGAAGAAATGGACTCAATGGACGACATGAGTATGGACATCAATGAAGGATTTAACGCCGATATGTTTACCAAACCCAGTGAAGCCATGCTAAAGCAAACACTGTCGGACATTCAGTTCAAAGTCACTCAGGAAGATGGCACCGAGCGTGCGTTTAATAATGCGTATTGGGATGAAAAACGTGAAGGACTGTATGTCGATATTGTCTCCGGCGAGCCGCTGTTTTCATCGCGGGACAAATACAAATCCGGCACCGGCTGGCCGAGCTTTACTCAACCCATAGCATCAGACGTTGTGGCTGAACATGAAGACAGAGGGCTGTTTTCAGTGCGCACCGAAATTCGCAGCCGTTACGCCGATTCCCACCTCGGCCATGTCTTCACCGACGGCCCACAACCAACCGGCCTGCGCTATTGCATGAACTCAGCCGCGCTGCGGTTTATTCCGAAAGGCGACATGGAAGCAGCCGGCTATGGCGAGTACCTGGACATCATCGCACCACCGATATCCTGAATACGATCAGACATAAAACGGGGCTCAATGAGCCCCGTTTTTATTCAGTCACCTTGGCGGCCTATTTTACACCAGTTCAGGTCGATGCGACTGGCGAGCCACTCACCCGGCCATCCGCTTCGGTCTCGTAACCTTCTGCGACCGCCTCGCCTTGCTCTTTCCACAACTGTCGTTCGGCGTCGGTTGCTTTGGGCGAAAACAGACCCAGCTGGGCGTAAATAATCCCGATCACCGGCGACAACCAGCAGGCAAACGCCAGCGGGATGTACAGCAGGTTCTCGACCTGGCCATCGGCGATGCCCAACCCCAGCGCACTGATCACGAAGGCACCACCGGCATTCCAGGGAATAAGCGGCGACATCAGCGTACCGCCCTCTTCGATCGCGCGGGATAGGTTCAGTGTGGAATACCCCATGCCACGATAGATCGGCGCGTACATCCGGCCCGGCAAGGCAATGGAGAGATACGGATCACCAGCAACCAGGTTAGTCGACATGGAGGTACAGACCGCCACCGTCTGCACACCCTTGAAGCTGCGCACCTTGGTCATGATCGCTTTGATGATGGCTTCCAGGCATCCGGTTTTTTCCAGCGCGCCGCCAAAGCCCAATGCGATCAGCACCAGTGAAATGGTCCACATCATCGACTGCACACCGCCCCGGTTCAGCAGGCTGTCCATTGCCGCAACACCGGTTTCGATGGTGTAGCCGGAGTTGGCGTAGGTCAGCAGTTCATGAACGCCAGCGCCCTGAGTAATCATCGCTACCACGGCACCTGCGAGCACCCCGGCAAACAGCGATGGAATCGGAGGCATGCGCTTTACCGCCAGGAATATCACCAGGGCGGCGGGCAACAGCAGCCAAACCGAAATGGTGAAGTTGGCGTTCAACGCGGTGGTAATAGCACTGATCCGTTCGAACGAGGCGCCGCTGTTATCGATGAGGGTAAAGCCCGCCACAAAATAAATAGCGAGCGCAATCAGCATTGAGGGAACCGTGGTCGGCATCATGTTCTTAATGTGGGAAAACACATCCGTACCTGTTACCGCTGGAGCCAGGTTGGTGGTATCGGACAGCGGCGAGATTTTATCGCCAAAGAAAGCACCGGATACTACCGCACCGGCGGTCCAGTACATCGGGATATCAAACCCCGCGCCAATGCCCATCAACGCCAGACCGACCGTACCCACCGTGCCCCATGAGGTACCCAGCGACAACGACACCACCGAACAGAGGATCATGGCAGCGGCCAGGAAAATAGCAGGCGACAGGATGATCAGCCCATAATAAATCAGCGTCGGTACCGTCCCACTGGCAATCCAGACGCCGATGATCATGCCGACCAGAATCAGCACCGATACCGACGGCAGTGAGACGTGAATAACGTGGAAGATGCCATCTTCGATGTTTTTCCACTTGTAGCCGAGCTTTACGCCTACCAGGCCGGTTATAGCCAGGCCAATGGCCAGCGGAATGTGCGGTGTGAAATCACCGAAGTAGAACAATTGGATGCCCAATACAATCAGGGTCAGTATTACGGGCGTTAGTGCCAGGGCGAGCCCGGGTTTTTTAACGTTCAACATCTCAGTCGGGTCAGTCATATTCATGTCCTATCGTTTTTGCGTAAACAGACACTCCCGTCGATTTACGCTGGCATGAACAAAGCGAGACATCAGTCCGATCACATAACGGCTGACCGGGCTCTTCAACTTTGACCGGAAGTATCGCTGCACCCGAGGGCCAGGCTGTCGACATTCCAGTAGTTATTCTTGTTAGCCCTCTGACCTTCAGTATTAGTCACTTTGGCTAGGAAGTGGCTCTAAATAATGCTAATTTGATGACCTATTGGCCTATAAATAACTAAAATATAGGCTTTATGGCTAGAGAGTTTTTTATGAAACTTGACCGAATAGGCCGGGAAATCCTGCGCCAGCTTCAGGACCATGGCCGCTTGCCCATTGTCGAGCTGGCCAGTCGCATCAACCTCACCAAAACGCCTTGCGCTCAGCGGCTGCGCCGGCTGGAAGAAAACGGGGTTATTCGCGGCTACCGCGCGGATCTGGATCCGGACCAACTGAACGCCGGTCACGTTCTGGTGGTCCAGGTCACCCTGGATAAAACCAGCGAAGACGCGCTGGAACGGTTTAACGAAGCGGTGCGGAAAATTCCGGAAGTGCAAAGCTGCTTTATGGTGGCTGGGAATTTTGATTATCTATTGAAAGTCAGAACGCACGATATTCATCATTATCGTGCCGTTTTGGGTGCCCAGATCGGCCAACTGCCACACGTGCGCCAGACGCACTCTTACGTGGCGATGGAAATCATTAAAGACGAGGTCACCGTGCCGGTGCAGGGCGACAACGTCAGGCTGAGCAGCCAGAAAGCAAACACATGAAGGCGTGACCTGATTTCACTTATGGACCGCTATTGGGCGGTTTCCGCGTCTTTCTGCTTGGCGACTTTGTGCTGGTCTTCACTGCTGCCCATTTTCCAGTAGCTTGATACATAGAGGTGGCTTTTCGGCACCTGCCTTTCCTGTTTGAAATAGGCGCGCAGGTTGCGCATGCTCTGGAATTCGGTGGCGGCCCAGACTGCGGGCTGCCCATCTAGCCAGTCGAGCTGTTTGACTCGATCGAGCAGTACCTGCCCGCTTGGGTCTGGCTCGGCGTTAACGACCCAAATCAACTCCAGGTTGTCCGGCTTAACCAGCTCCTGAATATCGGCACGATCGAGCACTTCAATCACCGCGTAGCCCCGTGCGTTGTCGGGAAGCAGCTGCAGGTTAACGCTAATAGCAGGCAGGGCCGTCATGTCTCCGGCCAGCAGCAACCAGTCAGCCTCTTCATTGATCAGTTTTTTGGGCCCCGGGCCACCGACCAGTATCCGGTCGCCCGGCTGCGTTTCCACAGCCCATTGCGAGGCGGGGCCGACGGTATCGTGAATCACGAAATCGACATCTATTTCATTTTCCCTGTGCTGGCGCACGGTGTAGGTCCGCATCAGCGGGCGGGCATCTCCTTCGGTCGGGAAGATCAGTTTAATGTAGGCACTGGCCTGATCGGCCGGGAAAGACGCCATGCCCGCCCCGCCCAGGGTGATGCGGCGCATATGGGGTGTGAGGTTGTCGGTCTTCAGTACTTCGAGCTCACGGGGTTCGGGCCTGGCCATGCTGGGCGTCTCCTGCTGCCTGAGGGGTGGTGTTCTTCGATGCCATAATCACAAATGATACAGATTATTATTTAGATTGAACAACACAACCCTGTTTCCACCCGCGTATAGAGGGTTTGAAAACACGGCTACAACGCCAGCTTTTCCGGCAACTCAGACAACGACTGAACCGTAACATCCGGTTCTTCACCCCAGGGGTCGAATAGCGCGTTGTCGCGTTGCACCCAGGCGGTTCGCCAACCCGCCTGTCGGGCACCAATGATATCGAAGGGGTTGCCGGAGATCAGCCAGGTTTGATTGGCTGCCGAATCCGTTGCCTCGGAAAAGTGGTGATACACCCGGGGCGAAGGTTTGAACGTGCGCAGTACGTCGACACTGACAATGCCATCGAGGTATTCGATCAGTTCGGCGTGAGTAAGCAAATCGGATGCTACCTTCGCCTCGCCATTGGTAAAGGCAAAAGCACGGGCATCGTTGGACTGAAGCTGCTGCAGTAGATCCTGCGCATCCTGGTAGGCAGGAAGCGTTCGGTAGGCCGCTAACAGGGAGTCCAGCTGGCTCTGGTTGAGGTTCACCTTTGCTTCGCGCAGTGCGTAATCGAGTGCCTGGCGGGTGCAGACTGAAAACGGCTGATAGTGTTCCATCAGCGCACGCCTAAAGCTGTATTCCAGCTGTTTTTCACGCCAGCGACGACTGATCGCGTTCGCCTGTTGTTCATCGCCGATTATTTCTGCGAGCGTAACCTGAATGCCCTGAGTGTCTATCAGGGTACCGTAAACATCGAATGCCAGCGTAATCATAGGTGCCTCCTGGATTACAGAGTGAAGGTGTTTGGCCGCAGTTTAGACGACAATTCAAATGACACTGCTCTGAACGACACGTCAGTCAGCTGACGGCCCACTCAAATACCCCCTAACAAAGTTCAACATGACCGCCATATCGGCATCGGTCCCGATCGATATACGCAGGTACCCGTCGATTCTAGGCCTGTTAAAGTACCGGATCAGCACCTTGTCCTGTCGCAAGCGCTCGCTCAATTGGGCAGCTTCAAGTCCGACGGGTGGACGAGCAAAGAGGAAATTGGTTTTCGAGGGTAGCACCTCAAATCCAAGTTCGATCAGGGCGTCAGAGGTAGCCTGGCGCGTCGACATAATTTTCTGACAACAGGATGAGAAATAGGCTTCATCCTGAATCGCGATGCGCCCGGCGGCCTCTGCAATTCGATCAATGGGATAGGGGTTAAAGGAGTTCTTGACCCGGTTCAGCGCCTCAATCAGATGCGCTTGTCCGGCCGCGAACCCCAGGCGCATGCCGGCAAGTGAGCGGGATTTGGACAACGTCTGCACGACCAATAGATTGGGGAAGCGGTCGATCAAGGCCACAGCGGATTCAGCCCCAAAATCCACATAGGCTTCATCAACCACCACCACTGAACCCGTGTTACGTTGCAATAAGGGTTCAAGCTGTTCAAGGGTCAGTGCAAGGCCGGTGGGCGCGTTCGGGTTGGCGAAAATGATGCCACCGTTATCGGCGCTGTAATCGTCGAGAGTCAGGGAGAAGTCATCCCCCAGAGGGATTTGTTGATACTCAATACCGAACAGCTGGCAGTAAACCGGATAAAAACTGTAGGTGATGTCCGGGAATATGATCGGCCGACTATGCTTCAGCAAACCCATAAACGCCATGGCCAGCACATCGTCTGAGCCGTTGCCGGTGAACACCTGGTCCGGCGTCAGCTGATGATAGTCGGCAATGGCGTCTTTCAGTGACTGTGAATTCGGGTCGGGGTACAGCCGCAGTCGTTCGGCCGTCTCGGGTCGCTGCAACAGTTGGGCAACGCCCGGTGCCGGTGGGTAGGGATTTTCATTAGTGTTCAGCTTGATCAAACCGTCTACCTTGGGTTGCTCACCCGGTATATAAGGATTCAGAGAGTGAACCAACGGGCTCCAATAAGACGACATGCATGACCTCGGTTAAGTTATTGAGCGGGCAATAGCATAGCAAAAACTGTGGTCAACCCGACAACCGAGCGCTCTGATCGGAGCCCGGTCTTATCTGTGCCGGCCAACCCCTTTAACTTATCAGGCACTTCGACAACAGGGCTTTCATATGATCCGCACCCAGTTCGTTGACCCGCTGGATGTTGTTGTCCGGTATCGCATCGACATCCGGGTAGGCGTCGATCGCGGCTTCCAGTGAGTCTTCACGCAACAGGTGCAGCATCGGGTAGGGCGAGCGGTTGGTGTAATTTTCCGGGTCATCGCGCTCGGTACCGCCGAACTGGTACTTGGGGTGGAAGCTCGCGATCTGGAAGATACCTTCCAGATTCAGTTCGATCAGCAGGCCTTCGGCGACACCCAGGAAATCATTGTAATCGTAAAAGCTCTCATAGAGGCGCGGGTGGATCAGCAGAGTGGTTTCTATACGGTCTTCACCGGCCAGAAACAGCAGCTCCTCCTGCAGGGCTTCGATCAGCGCGGCTTCGGAGGTGGCATGGGTCACGCTGAACCGCACCCGGTTTTTCATCAGCTCGCGTTTGGCGAATGGGCAGAGGTTGAGGTCGATTACTACTTGCTCTACCCAGGCGCGGGTCTGGGCTATCAGTGTGGCGTCGTCGTGCACTCGGTCAACCTTCAAAACAATGGGATTCAGACAGCCAGTGTATCACGCTGACGGAAAAGGCTTGACTTCAAACCGTCAACCCGTATCGTACTAGTATGCTAGTACAGCAGAAATAGAACAGCAACAAAACAACCCATTTAACCCGACGGTTACCCGACCATGACTGACGACCCCTACAAAACCGAGCTTATTCACCACCTGCTGGCCATCGATACCGCCGACGCCATGGACTCAGCACTGGAAAACCTGCTGACTCCGGCTGAATATCAGGAAATCAGCAAACGTCTGCAGATCTTCAAGTTGCTTAACGAGGGGGTCGCGCACCGTAAAATCGCCGAATTACTTGGCGTGGGTATTGCCACTGTTTCGCGGGGCTCACGCGCCCTGCGCGACACCCATTGAGCTGTTTCGAAATGCCGGAAATCACCTTGCCAGGATGCCTCTATGTCTGATGCCCCTCAACCTTTTACGCTGCCGCGCAAACCGCACTATGTGAAGCTCGCGGCCGATTGCGATTTCTTTCAACTGTTCAGGAAGATCGAAAAGCAATTCGACACCTGTTACATGCTCGAATCACTCGGTGAAGACAGCCACATTGCCCGGCACTCGATCATCGGGTTTGACCCGGAATACTGCCTGTATGCCAACGGCCATGAACTGACGATTGAAGACCGCGACGGCAACGCCAACACCTACACAAGTCACAACCCTTATGACCTGCTGCGCAGCCTGATGCCGCAAAACATTATCTCGCGCAAATACGCAGGTGGGTTGGTCGGTTATCTCGGTTACGATGCCATGCGGTATTTCGAACCGACACTGTCGCTGAAAGCCAATGAGGATTTCGACACCTTTCGCTTTGGTCTGTACAAAGACGGTCTGATTCTCGACAAAATGACCGGCGAGGTCATCTATTTTTATTACGAAAACAGCCGCTACGACTTCTTGCAAAACCTCATCGAAGCGGAAGACGCCCCGAACGGAAAACTGCACATCACGGCACTGGGTGACACCATGAGCCAGGCCGAACACGCCGCTGCTGTGGCCAAGGTGAAACAGGACATCATCGATGGCAAGATCTTTCAGTGCGAAGTCGGTTTTAAAAAACGGTTTAAGATTGAAGGGGACACCCTGGCTCTGTACGAAAAGCTGCGTGAAATCAACCCGTCGCCACAAATGTACTATGTGAAATTCGGCGCACAGAAGCTGGTTGGTGCCAGCCCGGAACTGCTATTCCGTCTGCGCCAGGGCGAAATGGAAACCTTTCCGCTGGCGGGCACCACCAAGCGCGGTGCCACCGCCCAGGAAGACACCCAATACGCCCGCACCCTGCTGAACGATCCGAAAGAAATTGCTGAACACAATATGATTGTAGACCTGCATCGCAACGACATTGGCCGAGTGGCACAGTTTGGCACTGTAAAAGTACGCAGCCTGATGGACATTAAACGCTTCAGCCATGTACAGCACATTTCCAGTGAAATCGTCGGCATCATGGCCGAGGGTGAAGACATGTTCTCGGCTCTGGCCAGCAATTTTCCGGCAGGAACTCTGACGGGTGCACCGAAGATTGAAGCCATGAAAATCATCAACGATCTGGAAACCGATGGCCGTGGCCCTTATGGCGGCGCCGTGGGCCAGTTTTCGTTCAATGGAGACTGCACATTTGCCATTCCAATTCGCACGGTTTTCGTGAACGGCGATCGTGCCTATGTGCAAACCTGCGGCGGCAACGTATTCGACAGCAATGCTGAAGATGAGTACGAGGAAATTCGTCGCAAGTTTGCCGGTACACGCAAGGCGCTGGAGCCGTTTATAGGTTCGGAGGCGTCGGCATGAAGATTCTAATCATCGATAATTACGACTCCTTTACCTACAACCTTTATCAGTTTATTGGCGAGATTCTCACCTCTGCCAAGAACCGGGGCACTGTTGAAAAGTTCGAAATTCTGGTACACCGCAACGACCAGATCAGCTTTGCCGATATCGTAGCAATGGCACCGGACCGCATTATTATTTCGCCGGGGCCGGGTTCACCGGACGATGAACGATACTTTGGCGTCTGTGCTGAAGTCATAGAGAAGCTTGGAAGAACCACACCACTGCTCGGTGTGTGCCTGGGCATGCAGGGCATTGTACATGTGTTTGGAGGCCAGGTGGTTAAAGCGCCATTACCGATGCATGGAAAAATCAGCCCGGTCACCCACAATGGGCAGTCGGTGTTTCGCGGTGTGCCGGATCAACTGGAGGTAATGCGTTATCACTCGTTAATTGCAGCGGCTGAAACCTTGCCGGAATGTTTGATGGTGACTGCGGCGGTGGGGGAGCTCAATGCTGCTGATTTTAATGACCGGGAACGATTAAACGAGGGTGGAAATTTCGAATTAATGGGTGTGAAACATCGTGATTATCCGATTCACGGCATTCAGTTTCATCCGGAATCCTTTGCTACCGAGGGTGGCAAGGAACTGATTGCGAACTTTTTGTTTTTTGACCGTGAGCGCGGGTGATCGGAACAGGCTATTTGAAACCCCGGCAGCGAACCCTCTTCTGTTGAACGGAAGGGGGCACCCCTCGCCTGGTGACCGTTGGTGTTAGCTAAAGGGGGCCACAACGCCAAGCACTACCAGCGCGACAATGGCCGGCGCTGCCTGCACCCACAGTATCTTGCGGCTGACCGTCGCGGCGCCGTAAAAACCGGCGATGATCACGCAGCTCAGGAAAAAGATCATCACCGGCACACCCGCATTGCCAAGCAATAACCCCCAGACCAAACCCGCCACCAGAAATCCGTTATACAACCCCTGGTTGGCAGCCAGAACCCGGGTGATTTCGGCTTTTTCCTTACTCATGCCAAATACTTTGCGACCAATCGGTGAGGTCCACATGAACATCTCCAGGACCAGAAAGGTGAGGTGCAACAAGGCGACAATGGCCACCAGAATTTGCGCGTAATGCATCACAGGGTTCCTTATGTGAGGGGCAGTTAAAGAGACT
The DNA here is from genome assembly GCF_040881935.1 of Saccharospirillum sp. Classification (NCBI taxonomy): domain Bacteria; kingdom Pseudomonadati; phylum Pseudomonadota; class Gammaproteobacteria; order Oceanospirillales; family Saccharospirillaceae; genus Saccharospirillum; species Saccharospirillum sp. The sequence continues at coordinate 9,358 of NZ_JBBECH010000092.1, forward strand.
AACGCGGGGAGATTGCCGCTGCCAGACACAGCTCAACGACCGCTTCGAAACGGTCAACAATGGCCAGTGGCTTAAAGGGCTCCAGTGGCACATTGCCATGATAACCATAACCGACGGCAATGCCAGGCATACCAATCAGATAGGCGGGCTCAAGATCGTTCGCGGAATCGCCCACCATAATGGCTTGGGCTGGCTGGATATCAAAGTCGCTACATACCTGAACCAGACTTTGCGGGTCGGGCTTGGGTCGTTCAACTTCGTCGCCGCACAATACCCGGTCAAAGAAGGATGCTAGCCCCAGTTCAGCCAGAAAGGTTCCGGTGAAATGTGAGCTTTTATTGGTGATGCACGCCAGTCTGAGCCCGGCTTCCTGCAAGGTACGCAGCCCCTCGATGACACCGGGGTAGATATCCGCCTGCAACAGTGACCGCTGATAGGCCTCGCGAAACAGGACGTGGGCTTCGCTGGCATCGTCCTCAAACCCATGGCTGTACAAACCCCGCTCGACCAGTTTTTCAGGCCCGTTGCCCACCCAGCGGCGCACGTCGTCAATACTGCACCCATTGCCGGTGAGCGTCGTTAACACCTCATCGAGCGCGGCGTGAATGCCGCGCGCGCTGTCGACCAGAGTGCCATCGAGGTCGAACAGTATGGCTTTGGTGAGGGTCACAGGCTGAAGCCGTAACGGTCTGCCAGGAAGTAGGCGATGGCGCTGTCGCTGTTCTTGCCGATGATGCCCGTCGACACTGCCTTCACTTCATCGAGGGCGTTTTCCATGGCATAGGCTTCATCGGCGAGTTTGAACATGCTGACGTCGTTGTCCGAATCGCCAAAGCAGACCAGCCGTTTGGCGCCGGTTTGACGTTGCAGAAATTTAACCGCATCACCCTTGGTACCACTGATGTGGTGAATGTCCATCCAGTAAAAGCCTTCCCGATACATATCGGGCCCGGCGTACACCTGAACGTTGGGCATGTCGGCCAATTCTTCCGCCATATACAGCACTTTCTGGTTCTCGGTGACAGCGAACACGTTCAGAATTTGTTCTTCAATTGAGGAAAAATCGGCGTTCAATTGGACGTTAATCGCCTGACCTTCCATGTACTTCGCCCAGGCTTCCTCGCGTTCAGTGCTAATGCGGCGAATCACAGCGCCAATGCGGTCTTCGTGATCCAGCGTGTTCAGCCAGGGGTTGATGCCATGCACTTCCAGGCGGCGACAGACTTCGACCAGTTCCATCGGGTCCATTGGCTGGGCGTTGATACGCACGTTTTCGTTCAGATCCCAGATCAGTACGCCGTTCTTGTAGGCTTGGGGGTGGCGAAACCGAACATCGGGCAGGGCTTCGCGGCCGCCGTGCGGCATACGGCCGGTGGCGACGGTCCAGGCGACACCGAGTTCGTCGAGCTTGTTCAGCGCGGTGCGGGTAAGGTCGGTGATGCAATCTTCGCCATCAATCAGCGTGCCGTCGAGGTCAAATACCAGTAATTCGTCCACAGGATCTCCCGGGTTAAGGGCGGTGCAAAGACAGCACCGCTGTAGTAGAACGTCGTTATGAAGCCGCTATGATAATTAGTCACGTTTCAGAGTTCGCAACCAATTGAGTGTCAGGTGCCGGGGGTACCTATCCGGGGTAGTCTGCAGCATGGATGCTGCAGTCTAGGCCCCATGGATGGGTTTACGCCGACCCCGGATAGGTACCCCCGGTGCCTGACACGGACTCATGGCACCAACCGGGTAGCGCAGGCACGATCAGGCGCTGCGGGTTTTAGCCAGTTCCTGGCGCATTTCGGCGATGCGGGTTTTGTAGTCGTCGGTGTTAAAAATGGCCGAACCGGCAACGAACGCATCGGCACCGGCTTCGGCTATGGACCGGATGTTATCGACTTTAACGCCGCCATCGATCTCCAGCCGGATATCCCGACCCGAGGCTTGTATACGGGCGCGGGCGTCACGCAGTTTATCGAGTGCCGAGGGCAGGAAAGACTGGCCACCGAAACCGGGGTTGACCGACATAATCAGCACCTGGTCGATCTTATCCATCACATAATCAAGATAATGCAGCGGCGTGGCCGGGTTGAACACCAGACCCGCCTTGCAACCGCCGTCGCGAATCAGTTGCAGCGAGCGGTCGATGTGATCGCTGGCCTCCGGGTGGAAGGTAATGATACTGGCCCCGGCCTCAATAAAGTCGCCAATCAGCCGATCTACTGGAGACACCATCAGGTGCACGTCGATGGGTGCGGTGACGCCGTGATTGCGCAGTGCCTTGCACACCATGGGGCCGATGGTCAGGTTGGGGACATAGTGGTTGTCCATCACATCAAAGTGGACCCAGTCGGCACCGGCGTTCAGAACGGCATCCACTTCCTCGCCCAGGCGGGCAAAATTGGCGGACAGAATGGAAGGGGCTATGACAAAATCGGACATATCGGGGCGTCTCACATCAGGCGGAACGCCCATTCTAGTGACTGCCAGAGGGAGGTCAAACGCCAATGTGCCCGACCACCGATAAAACCCGGTTTACGATCGAATGAAACCCTCTTTTCTGGCTCTGATAACGAAACCACCGCAACGACAACACCAGAATTATTTTCCCTTCAAAGGGGTCAATCCGCCGCGCATCTGGGCTATGCTTTTGAGCTGTGGCATGAACACGCTGTTATCGGAACCTCAGGAGCGCGGTATGACGACCCCCGACCCTTCAGACCAGACTGAGATACCTTTGGGCGCCTGGAGTGTGGATTCCACCAGCGACCTGCTGGTCCGGCTGGCCCGGAAAACCACCGTTACCGGTCTGATGCATCGTATTTTGAAAGAAGCCCGGATGCTGACCGGTGCCGAAGGTGGCACTTTCTATCAGTTGGACGAGTCCACCGATTCGCCGCAGCTAATCTTCAAAGCCATCCACAACACCGTGCTCGGGCTGGAAAGCCGGGACCCGGAACAGTTGAGTCAGTGGCTCGCCATTCCGCTGTACTACCGCCAGCCGGACGATTCCGGTGCCGGCGAGCCGAATCATCAGAACGTGGCTTCCTGGGTGGCACTGACGCAACAGCCGGTCAATATTGACGATGTTTATCAGGCCGGTGATTTCGACTTTTCCGGCACCCGCCATTTCGATGCCGAACACCGCTACCGCTCCCGGTCGATGCTGACTCTGCCGCTGCTGAATCACGAAGACCGGGTGATTGGTGTCTTGCAGCTGATCAACGCACGCACTCCGGATGGCGACAGCCGCCCGTTCACCGATGACGACCAGCGCACGGTGCAGGCCATGGCCAAATTCGCCGCGCTGTCGCTCGACAATCAATTGCTGGTGCAAAGCCACAAAGACCTGCTCGATGCCTTTATTCAGGCCCTGGCTCGCATTATTGATGTTCGTTCTTCCCATACGTCTGCCCACTGCGAGCGCATTCCGGTGCTGACTGAAATGATGGCGCGTGCGGCCTGCGAAGAAACCGACGGCTATTTTGCTGACTTCAATTTGAACGATGATGAGTGGTATGAGCTGCATGTCGCCGCCTGGTTACACGACTGCGGCAAGCTGGCCACCCCGGAAACCATTCTGAATAAGGGCCGCAAGCTGCAAAGCCTGCTCGATGGCTTTGATGCCGTGGCCGGCCGCTTTGCCGCCGCCATGGCGCAAGCTGATTCCCCGAATGAAGCCGACGAGCTGCGTGAAGAGCTGGATTTCCTGGAACGAATTAATCTCGGCGGTGAGTTTATGCCCGAGTCGGATAAAGACCGGGTTCGAGCCATAGCCGCCCGATCCTGGCAGGACGCCTGGGGTCAGCAACAGCCCCTGCTGAATGAGGCCGAAGTAACCAACTTGTGCATTACCCGGGGCACGCTGAACGACGAAGAGCGCCAGGCGATTAACCGCCATATCGACATCACCATTGATATCCTCGAACAACTACCCTTCCCGCCCAAGCTGCGACGGGTACCGGAATATGCGGGCGGTCACCATGAACGGATGGACGGGCGCGGTTTTCCGCGCGGTCTCACACGCGATCAAATGTCGATTCCGGCCCGGATTATGGGCGTGGCCGATGTGTTCGAAGCGCTGACGGCGAAAGAGCGGCCCTACAAACCCCCCATGCCGCTGAGTCAGGCGTTTTCCATTCTGAAATCCATGCGCGACGATCAGCACATCGACCCGGATGTCTTCGAGCTGTTTCTGCGCAGTGGCAAATGGAGAGATTATGCCGAGCGTTTTCTACTGCCCGATCAAATCGATGTGGGCGACGTAGCGCCGTATCTCGCCGACAGCAACATCAATACCACCAGGCCGGTGAGCAAACCGTAGAACATCGGCGTCCAGGCTCCGGCCAGCAACAGACTGGCCAGTAAAGCACCCGTGGCTGCCGCCAGATCCCGCCAGAAGGTAAAGCCATTGAGGCTGTGATGGCGGCTGGCGTCAGACAGGGCCTCATCGGCAAGGCGCTTGGGCACCAAAATCATATAAAGCCCATGTCCGGCGATGGCGAACACACTGGCCCAAAGCACCTCGGTGAAAGCCATTAGCCCACCGGCGACCAGCATCAGGGCCAGGGAAATACCCAGCCAGAGTCGCTCGGGCACCCAGGGATTCACCCGAATCGAGACCACCCCCACCAGCAAATTGAACAACCGCTTGGCAAGCAACAACCAGGCCGTCATCGCCAGCGCAGCCGCCGTCGACCAGCCGGCAACAACCAGCAAGGGTGCCAGCACCACCGTCCAGACCCCATCGAACAGCAAACACAGTACAAAAGTCAGCCGGTGCCAGGCATTGGGCCAGGGGAAGCAAGCCCGTGTTGATGCCTGAGGGTCTGATGGCGCAGGGGGCAATGCCAGTGCGGGCCACAACGCCACCAGGCAGAGCACGCTGGCCAGCACCAATACCGCCTCGATCGCAATGAACTGCACCAGAAAGGGGGCGATCAGCAAGACCGACAAGGGGCCGACTTCCTGCAGGCTGGTGTACCAGCCCAGGTTCACCATGCGACGCTCCGGCTGGTGCGTGGCGTAATGCAGGCAACCAAGCCGCATCAGCGCATAGGCCATACCCCACAACAGACGAGCGAGCAGCAGAACCCAAGGGCTGGCTAGCATCAGAAAGGCCAGGCTCGCCGCGGTTGCCAGAACAACGGCCTGCAGCATGGAGGTTCGTGGACCATAGCGTTCGAACCAGGGCAGCAGCCAGGGGTTGATCAGCAACCGGACGAAGCGATTGGCCGAGAGCAAAATGCCAACCCAAATCAGCGTCAGCCCAAAATCTTCAAAATACAGCGGCAACAATAAATACAGAACAGCGTCGGACACCAGGGCCAGCGTCAATACGACGCTGGCCAGCACCGTTGGCTGGCTGTGTTTGTGGATCAGGCGCAGCACGAGGTGTTGGCGACCGATGGCTCGCAGCAGGAAGCATCCTCAACCCGCGCCTTATAATCGGCCTTGTTCTCGGAAAACCGGTGCGTCAGCAGGGCCGACTGATTGCGCAACAGCAGCGTCATCCGAAACAGTTCTTCCATTACATCCACTACGCGATCGCGGTAGGGCGACTCTTTCATCTGGCCATCGGCATCGAACTCCTGAAAGGCTTTCGGTACCGACGACTGATTGGGAATGGTGAACATCCGCATCCAGCGCCCCAGAACGCGCAGTGCATTGACCACGTTAAACGACTGCGAACCGCCGTTAACTTGCATCACCGCCAGCGTCTTGCCCTGGGTCGGCCGAATGGCCCCATCACTGAGCGGTATCCAGTCGATCTGGTTTTTAAACACCGACGACACCGCCCCATGTATTTCAGGCGAACACCAGACCATCCCCTCGCTCCATTGCGCCAGCTCACGCAATTCAACGACCTTTGGGTGATCTATCGACACCCGGTCGCTTACCGGCAGCCCTTCTGGGTCGAATACCCGAACCTCGGCACCAAACTGCTCCAACATGTGAGCGGCGTTCAGTGCCAGTTTGCGGCTGTTCGACTCCGCCCGCAGTGAGCCATACAACACCAGGATGCGCGGCGCATGAGTAATGGGTTGCTGATAGCCCTGCTTTAACTCGCTCAGGGTACTCTCCAGGCTGTGGTCGGGTATCAGTGCCATAATGCCTCCGTATTTCCAGATATATCGAATTAATTAAGCAAAAAAGTTCGAAGCAGTCAGCAACTGCTCTCGGTACAGCATTCTTCCATCATGTAATCGATCAGGGTGTTCAACCGGTCGTATTGAGCGAAACAACGCAATACCCGCCCTTCCCGAACCTGCTTCACCAGACCGACATGCACCAGACGGCTCAGGTGATGCGACAAAGTAGACCCCGGCACATCCAGTTGCTGCTGCAACTGCGCCACCGGCGCCCCACCATGGCCAGCACGCACCAAAAGACGATACAGCCCCAGACGAGTCGGGTGGCCCAGTTCTGCCAATTGGGCGGCGGCTTGTTCGAGTGTGAGTGTTGTCATAGGGCTCATTATCCACTCGGGAAATAGGACGTCAATATATTTCTAGTAATATCGAAATATAAAATCGTTACCATACTCGCTGAGATGGTTTGGTTCAGGGTGTCATGAGTTAGAAATTCGAGGTGATTTAACCACTTACTGCCTAAGGACCGTTGGGTGTGTCTACTGGGGGCCGTTAGACCGCAGGGACGCGGTCTCCGAGTCTACAGGGATGTATTTACGACGTGTCTCCCAGTAACTAAGCCAGGCTCACATCTCAACCGTCAGTTCTTTAAGAAACTCAATGAACAACCGAGTCTTGGCGCTCAGCATGCGGCGGCTGGTGTAGACCGCTGAGGCTTTGGCCATCAGATCCAGTTCCATGTTCTGGGCGACCTGCACCAGTTCGCCGCGTTCAATGGCGCTACGACAATAAAGTGACGGTAGCAGGCCGATACCTGAACCTGCGATGACGGTATCGCGCACCATAATCGGATCGGTCGTTTCAATCGAGGCCTGAATTTCAACCTTATGCTTTTCGCCCTGGTAGCGCACCGGCAAGGCTGTCTTGTTGTAACGGCGCTCGCAAACGTGTACCTGCTCTACTAAAGCATCCACGCCGGGAAAAGTATGGCCGGCCGGGTAGGTGGACGGGCTAGCCACCCAGATCAACGGGGTCTCGAACAGGGGTACCGCGATCAGTTCCGAATCCGGCAAATCGCCAACCTGAACCGCCAGATCAATGTGCTCGCCAATCAGGTCTACCGCTGTCGGCGTCACCTGAATGTTAAGTTGAATCTCCGGGTACTGCAGATTAAAGCGATGTAAATGGCCAGCCAGCACATCGCGGCTGAACGCCATGGGCAGGGAAATGGTCAGCTCACCACTGGGGGTGTGGCTTAGCCCATTCATGTGCGCATCGGCCGCTTCAACCTGTTCCATAATCAGCTGACAGTGTTTGAAAAACACCTCGCCTTCGCTGGTCATGCGCATCTGGCGGGAGTTGCGTTCCAGCAGGCGCACCTGCAGATCATCTTCCAGACGCTGTACGAACCGGCTCACGCTCGACTTCGGCATGCGCAACGAGCGTGCCGCTGCCGATATGCCTTCTTTCTCTACGACCGCCACAAACACGGGCAAATCAGATATGTTCCACTTCATGAACGAAACGTCCTGATGTTAAAGGTTGTCCCAGATTGTGCACTTTACTAGTCTGGTTGTCACCCCCATCACGTAACTGAGATTACGTTGGCGAACTGCAGCTCTGGCACCGTGAAATCCAGGGCATCGATAACAACGACTATACTGGCAGCGCCGTACCGTGATGAACCATTCAACATTGAGAGAGCGACCCATGAACCGCGAGTATCGAGACATTCCGGGCACCTACGTGATGGATGGCCAGCATTGCCGCAAAGGCTACCATCTGAACATGTTCTGCATGTCACTGAACAAAGCCGAGAACCGCGATGAATTCCGAAAGGATGAAGCGGCTTTTCTCGAAAAATTCAAGTTGACCGACGAGCAGAAAAAAGCCGTCCTGGAACGGGATTGGCTGGGCATGCTACGCCTGGGCGGCAACATTTATTACACCTTTAAGCTGGCCATTTTCGATGGCCGGTCCATGCAGTTTGTCGGTGGTGCCATGTCCGACGTAACTGAAGAAGAATTTCGTCAAATGATGGTTTCCGGCGGTCGCCCGGTGGAAGGCAACCGCAGTAAAAAAGAACAGGAGCAGTCGAATGGCTAAAATTGTAACCGGGATTGGCACCTCACACGTACCGTCCGTTGGCGCCGTAATCGACAACAACAAAGAGCAGGATCCGTATTGGAAGCCGTTGTTCGATGGCTACCAGCCAGGTCGTGACTGGATTCAGGACAACATGCCCGACGTGGCGATCGTGGTGTACAACGATCATGCTTCGGCCTTCGGTTTGAACCTGATCCCTACCTTCACACTGGGTGTAGCCGATGAATTCCCACCCGCCGATGAAGGCTATGGCCCACGCAAGGTGCCAACGGCCATCGGTGATCCGGATCTGGCCTGGCATCTGGCTGAATCGTTGATTCTCGATGAATTCGACATGACTATTGCCAACGAAATGTCGGTCGACCACGGCTGCACCGTGCCGCTGTCGATCATGTTCGACAAACCCGAACAGTGGCCGTGCAAAATCATTCCATTGTGCGTCAACGTGATTCAATATCCGCCTCCGACCGGCAAGCGTTGCTTTGACCTGGGCAAGGCGATTCGCAAGGCTGTTGAAGCCTACGACAAAGACATCAAGGTCGCGATTTTCGGCACCGGTGGCATGTCGCACCAGCTGCAGGGCGAGCGCGCTGGCCTGGTGAATGCCGAGTTCGACCAATCGTTCCTCGACCGCCTGACAACAGACCCGGTCGGCCTGACCAAAATTCCGCACGTTGAATACATGCGCGAAGCGGGCTCTGAAGGCATCGAACTGGTGATGTGGCTGATCATGCGCGGCGCCATGGGCGACGATGCAACGGAAACCTACAAGTTCTATCATGTGCCAGCGTCCAACACCGGCGCGGGTTTGATTGTGCTGGAAGACGGCAGTCAGAAATAAACAACAACACTGGAGACGGCCATGATCATCGATTGCCATGGACACTACACCACCGCACCGTCAGAGCTGGGCGATTACCGTGACCAGCAAAAAGCGGAGCTGAAAAACGACCCGATGTTTCAGACTACCAAGGGTATTCTGAACATCACCGACGATCAGATTCGCGACAGCATCAAGAACAACCAGCTCAAACTGCAGCAGGAGCGTGGCACTGATCTGACCATCTTCTCGCCGCGCGCCAGTTGGATGGGACATCATGTTGGCAACGAAAGCACCAGCGTCGCCTGGACCGAGCATTGCAACGACCTGATTCGCCGCGTCTGTGATCTGTTTCCGGAAAACTTTGCGCCGGTGGCCCAGTTGCCCCAGAGTGCCAATGTCAAACCGGATGCCGTGGTGCGTGAACTTGAGCGTACCGTTAACGAGATGGGCTTCATCGGCTGCAACCTGAACCCGGACCCGTCTGGTGGTTACTGGAAAGACAAGCCGTTGCACGACAAGTTCTGGTACCCGATTTACGAGAAAATGAGTGAATTGAACATTCCGGCGATGATCCACGTATCAGGTTCTTGCCACGACTGTTTCCACACCACCAGTTCCTACTACCTCAGTGCCGACACCACCGCCTTTGTGCACTTGATGATGTCGGACCTGTTCAAGGATTTCCCGGACCTTAAGTTCATCATTCCGCATGGCGGCGGTGCCGTGCCTTACCACTGGGGTCGTTTCCGGGGTATCGCACAGGACCAGGGCTTCGATCTGGAAGAAAAAGTGCTGAACAATATATTCTTCGACACCTGCGTCTACCACCAGGAAGGCATCGACCTGCTGCTCGACGTGATTCCTACCAAAAACGTTTTGTTTGCATCAGAGATGATTGGCGCCGTACGCGGCATCGACCCGCGCACCGGTCACTATTTCGACGATACCAAACGCTACATTGACGGCAATACCAAGCTCAATGCCGCTGAAAAGAAAATGGTGTTTGAAGATAACGCCCGAGCCGTATTCCCACGATTGAAAGCCTGATCTGAATCCGGACAACCACCCTTCTTGTGTTGTGCTTTCTGGCCCGCCTCTGGCGGGTCTTTTTTTTGCCCGCCGTTACTCATACTTGACGCCAGCCATACTTGAACTTCACGCCTTCATACCGGAGGATACGCCCTTAACCTTTCACGATGAGCCTGAACCGCAATGCCCCGCACCCTGATTCGACTCGTCGCGCTGGTTGTCCTGCTGATACTTCTGGCCGTACTGTGGCGCTATTTAGCCAGTACCGGCGTGCTAACAGCCGAACGACTGGAAACCTGGATTGGCCGACTGGATGCGGTTAGGTCATCCCCCTGGGTTATGCCAGGCACGATGATCGTGTATGTCGTCGCCCTGTTGCTGGCCTTTCCGCTGACCCTGCTGGTGGTATTGACCGGGCTGTTGTTTGGGCCCTGGTGGGGGTTTATATACGCCGCTCTGGGTTCATTGAGCTCGTCAATGGTGACGTTCTGGGTGGGGCATTTACTGGGGCGAGACGCGCTGGAACATTATGGCGGCAAGCACCTGAAGACACTGTCCGGTTACATGAGTGAGCGCGGCATCCGCGCCATGATCCTGATTAACCTGCTGCCATTGGCACCCTTTACTTTCACCAACCTGATGGCCGGTGCGTTCGACATGCCCTTTGGCCGCTACATGCTGGGTTCAACCATTGGCATCATCCCCGGGCTGGCGTTAGTCACCGTACTCGGTGGGCAGGTCAGTCGAATCCTGCAGGCCCAGGACACTCAGGAGATTCTTCTGGCCATTGGTGTATCGGTTGTCGTGGCCATCCTTTTTGCGGCGGTCATGATTTTGGTGCGTCGGCAACGCAAGCGGACGCCCTAACCCGATTCCTTCGCACGCCGGGCCAGCAATTCGCTGTAGAACCGGTTGATGTTTTCCGCAAATGCGTCAGTATCATTGTGGCTGGCAAAGGTAACAGCCCGTTCTGAAAACTCGGATCGGACGTCATCATTTTCGATCAGATAACGTACACGCTCTACCCAGTGGTCTATCCGATCGAAGGTTTTAAAGCCGGTCTGACCTTCCTCGATTACATCGTCGGTGCCGCTGGAACGAACCGCCACCACCGGCAGACCAGCAGCCATAGCCTCCAGAATCACCATACCCTGAGTTTCGGATTTAGAGGCAAATACAAAGACGTCAGCCATTTGGTAATAGTCTGGAATAACGTCTGGGCTAACGGCACCAACCAGAGTCACTGATGCCTGCAAACCCAGCGTCTCTATTTTCTCTTCCAGCACCGGTCGTTCATCACCATCGCCTACCAGCAACAAACGCACGGACTTTTCCGTTTGTTGTTGCAGTTGATGCATGGCATCCACCAGGAAAGCAACATTTTTTTCTTTGCCCAACCGCGACACACTGACCAGAACGCGGTCGGTTTCTGCAATCTCATACCGGGTTTTCAGATCTGCAATGCGAGCTTCGTCACGCCGATTGAAACGGTCGAAATCAATTCCGGTTGGTTGCACACAGAGCGGTGATTTTACGCCAATCAGCCGTAAATATTCTTCCGTAGAAAAAGTAGGCACGATCACCCCGTCACAGCGGTTGCAAAAGCGCCGGATCAGCTCATGCGAGATCACATTACGGAAAATACGACCGGGTAAGGGTACATAATGCGCGTACATTTCCAGACGGGTGTGGTAGGTGTACACCGATGGCACCCTGTGCTGCCGGGCCAGCATCAAGCCAATCGAACCCAGCCAGAACGGATGATGCAAATGCACGATGTCCGGCTTGAATTGATGAAACAGCTTGCGAATACCCGGTTGCAGCAGGTTAGCCAAACGGAATTCGCGATGACTGCCAAAAGCAACCAGAGTTCTTACGCGTAATGTATCCTCCCGGGGGCTATCGGCCTGGTCATAACGCGGGGCCACTACTTTTACTTCATGACCCCGGGCGGTCAGGCCACGCAGTAAACGCTCGATCGAAATGGTTACGCCGGAAATAAACGGAAAAAAATTGTTGGTGAAAAACAGCACCCGCTTTGGCTGTGCCCGCCAGGGCGTGTCGTCTACCGTAAACTGGGTGTAGAAGTCTTTGTCCTCAAACAAGGTTTCGCGCAGTTTGAGACCAATCAGCACCAACAGACTAACAATAATCAGAAAGCGACCGAAACTGACGTAGAAAAAGGTATATACCGATGACCACAGACTCTCGATGGTCCGATACCAGGAGGTCTCGAGCACATCGAGATGCCGCACCTCGGCCATCACTTCATCGGCTTCCACCCTGACCTTGAGGAAATGGTGAAAGCTGTTCTCGTCATCGATGATCAAACCACCGCCACCACCGGTGGTGATGTAACGCACCCCGTCGATGGTCTGGTCGTAGTAAACCGATAGTTGAGACGAAAACACGATGTCCACCTGATAGCTTTCAAACAGGGAGCGCATCGCTTCACTGACCGGTTCGTTTTGGAAATAGCTGTCTTTCTGAAAGATCGGGGTGTTATGCACCGGCGCGTGTACCGGGGAGCCAATAAACACAAAAAAATGTTCCGCTTCAGAAGTCGATAACTCATGCTCAAGCCAGTCCAGTTGCCAGTTGTAGGCAGTATTATCCGTACTGTCGAGAAACATAAAGTGCGCATTGGCGGCGCTGAAGGAATAGAAATGGGGCCCATATTGTTCATAAAACCGTAATCGGCCAAGTTCACCATCTTCATTCCGGCCATACGTCAGTAACCAGGGATGATTCAGATAGGAAAAAATGTTGTACACCGACCGGTAGTTTTCAGCGGCCCCGCCACTGACTGCATTGCCAGCCGACACAGTGAACTCTGCATCGCTGGCATTGATGACCGGAATGATCTGATCCTGAAAAATGCTAACCGAGTTATTGACGTTGCCGACCACTGAAAACTCAAAGGCGTTACGCCCTTCGAGCCGGGTCTGTATCTGTTCAATCTGACCGGCATGCAACGAGCTGACTTCCGGCTCGGAAAAATTGAGATACAGCTGATACGCCACCAGTACGATGACCACACCGATGTTGATGTAATACATAGTCCTTTTGGTCGATTTGCGCACTCCCGGCCCCTGTTCCTTAAACAAAAGTTAATCAAAAGTCTGGTCAAAGGTCCCAGTATGGAGGTTCCGCTTCACAGCGTCCATATCCACTGGCGGACTTACACACTGTTAGCGGGGTGAAAAGATGCTGCCAGTTGCGGCGTCAGGCTGGTACATTGGAACCGCTGTTCCCTGACCTTCTACATGTTTGTTTACTACCGTCGCGGGCACCGATCACAATAAGAACCTTCGCCATCGGGCGACCAGGCAGGTGAGATGTTAAATACTTGGACCTTTATGAAGCGCTTCGCGCGGTCACCGGCCGCCATTGGCAGCATTGTGCCCAGCAGCCGGTTTCTGGTGACAAAAATGCTGGAAAGCGTGGACTGGTATCAGACCAACAGTATTATTGAGCTCGGCGCCGGTACCGGGGTGATTACCGAAGCTATCGACGCCCAGCGCACAGTCGGTTCCACGTTTATCAGTTTTGAGCGCGACGACGACATGCGCCATGCGCTGAACGCCCGGTTTCCCGACATTCACACCCACCACGACGCTTTTTTACTGCATGAAGTACTCGCGAAGCAGGGACTGAGCAGCGTCGATTGCATCATTTCCGGCCTGCCCTTCGCCAATTTCGACAACAGCCAGCGCCGCACACTGTTTTCAGACATCCACGCCGCGCTGCGCCCCGGTGGGGTGTTCATTGCCTTTCAGTACACCCGGCTGTTGCAACCCTATTTCCTGTCGGTCTATGGTCGCTACGAATGCAAGCGGGTGCTGATCAATATACCCCCGGCCCTGGTCTATTTTTGCACCAAGCAATAATCGCCTCCGTCTAGCGCCCCGCCTTCCGCCGTTCCCGCAGGGAACCTAGCGTTCAACCCAATAGTGGCTGCAACAGTGCGTACTAACCATGAAACGCCACAAAATCGTACACTGACCCTACATTCAATCAGCGGAGAGCCCCATGAAAAACCTGAAAGACACCCGTCGCATTGGCCTTGGCTGCATGAACCTGTCACACGCCTACGGCCCTCGACCGTCTGAGGCAGACGCTGTTACATTTTTAAACGAAGCGCTGGACCTGGGCTACGACCACCTGGATTCCGCCGCCCTCTATGGCTTTGGTAACAACGAGTCACTGCTCGGTAAGGCGGTTATGCATCGCCGCGATGAGTTTTACCTGGCCAGCAAATGCGGCATGTTCAAGGACGAAACCGGTCAGCGTTCGATCGATGGTCACCCCGACGTGATAAAACAGACCTGCGAAGACGCTCTGCGCCGCCTGGGTACCGAGGTGATCGACCTTTACTACCTGCACCGCTGGGACAAACGCATTCCGATCGAAGACAGCGTTGGCGCCATGGCCGACCTGGTGCAACAGGGCAAGGTACGGCATCTGGGCCTGTCGGAAGTTTCAGCCGATACTTTGCGCAAGGCGCATCGCGAACACCCGATCACCGCGCTGCAAACTGAGTACTCGCTGTGGAGCCGCAACCCGGAAATTGCCGTGCTGCGTGCCTGCGAAGAACTCGACATCACCTTCGTCGCCTTCAGCCCACTGGCCAGGGGCTACCTCGGCGCCGAACTGACCGACCCGAACCAGCTTCCCGACACCGATATTCGCCGGAAAATGCCGCGTTTTTCAGACGAACACTACCCGAAGAACCTGGCCCTGCTGGACCCGGTCAAGGCGATAGCGGCCGATCTCGGCATAACGCCCGCTCAACTGACCCTGGCCTGGGTTCTGAACCAAACCCCAACCATGGTCGCTATTCCCGGTACTACCCAACTCAACCACGCCCGGGACAACCTGGCCGCTGCTGACATTGAACTGAGCGACGCCGTGCTCGACGAACTCGACCAGACGATCAACCTCGACACCGTCAGCGGCCCGCGTTATGGCAAGGCCACCCTGGCAGAGATCGATACTGAGTTGTTCGACAGTGAACGCGACTAATCCGTTAAGCTCGCGGCCACCCGGCGAATGTGACCGGCCAGAATACCACTGACCGGGGTTAACGGGCTCTCGCGCCGCTGCACCAGATACAGATTCTGCGTCGGCAGCGGTTCGGCAATAGGCAGCTCTGTGAGCACATCGGCATACAACGGCTGGCGGCCAAATTTGGCGGGTAACAGTGTCACCGCGTCGGAATCGAGCAGGAACGCCAGTGTGCTGGTCAGTGAATAGGATTCCATCTGTGGCGGTGGTGCGTTCAGGCCAAAATGCCGAAACAGATCGACCATCAGCGGGCTAACGTGAGTACCCGCTCCAACGTGCAACCAGGGCGCGGCGGTTAACTCGGTCAGATGGCGACAATGCCGGTAGCGCCCGTCGCGACGGGTCACAATGGCCATGCGCATCGACTGCAGGGTTTCAACCTGAAATTCGCTGTCGGGCAATGCCTGCCACAGCGGCGATACGGCAAAATCCAGACTGCCCGCGCGTAACCGCTCCACCGCCTGCTCCTGCATGCCCTCGTAAATATCCAGCCGCACCCCCGGACAATCGCGCTGAAACAGGCGTACCGCCCGGGCGACCCAGTCGACCGACGAGGCGGGCGCCAGCATCATGCGCACCACCCCTTCACGCTCGCCCCGCAGTTGCGCCACTTCACTGACAGCGCGCTGGGTTTCATTGACGATGATGCGGGCCCGGCGGGCAAAGGCTTCGCCGTATTGGGTCAGGTCCACGCCACGGGCGCTGCGCTTGACCAGGGACACTCCCAGTGCCTCCTCGAGTTGCCTGACTTTCTTGGACATCCCGGGCTGGGACTGGCCAAGATGCTTGGCCGCCGCCCGGATACTGCCGTGAGTCACGGTGGCCAAAAAGGCTTCTATCAATTCCAGCTTCATATTGATCTATCACACTTGGTTATCACCCAAACAATTTTGACATATTCAGCTATAGCATAGCCAGTGCTACAGTCGGTGCATCATCAATGATGGAGACACCGGCATGATTGAATCCAAAACCCAGGTCATCATTATCGGGGGCGGCCCAAGCGGCATGTTGCTGTCGGTGCTGTTGCACCGCGAAGGTATTGATAACGTCGTGCTGGAACGCTCCGGTCGCGACCACGTTCTGTCACGGGTGCGAGCCGGCGTACTGGAGTGGACCACCGTTGAGCTGTTACGGCGCGCGGGTGTAGGTGAGCGTATGGACCGCGAAGGCCACGTTCACAATGGCACCAAAGTCGCCTGGGGCGGCGAGCACACCATGCTGCTCGACATTCATACCCATGGCGGTCGCCACTTCATGGCCTACGGTCAAACCGCCATTACCGAAGACTTATACCAGGCAAAAGACAGCCAGGGCGGCATCACCCATCACAATGTGCAGAATGTCGAGCTGCATAACCTGACCGGAAAGCCCAGCGTTACCTATGAGATGGACGGCCAACAGCATCGCCTGAGTGGCGACTTCATTGCCGGTTGCGACGGTTTTCACGGGGTCTCACGCAACGCCATTCCGGCCTCGGTGCAGAAAAATTTCGAGAAAGTGTACCCCTTTGGCTGGCTCGGTATTTTGTCGGAAACACCTCCGCTGGAAGACATCTGGTACGTCCAGCACCCCGATGGTTTTGCCCTGGCCTCGCAACGCAACCCCATGCTCAGCCGCTATTATGTGCAATGCGACCTGCAAGACAGCGTTGAGGACTGGTCAGATGAACGCTTCTGGGACACCTTCCTGAAACGCTTACCGCCGCATCTGGCCGAGCAGGTGGTTACTGGGCCGTCCATTGAAAAATCGATCGCACCGCTGCGCAGCTTTGTCAGCGAACCGATGCGCTACGGTCAATTGTTTCTGGTCGGCGATGCCGCCCACATTGTGCCACCCACCGGTGCCAAGGGTCTGAACCTTGCCGTGTCCGATGTCTACTACCTGTGGCGGGCGCTGGTTGAGCGCTACCAGAACCAGTCCGACAGGCTCATCGACCGATACTCAGAAGCGGCGCTGCAACGCGTCTGGCATACCCAGCGCTTCAGTTGGTGGATCACCACCCTGCTGCATCGTTTTCCGGACCAGACCGACTACGACGTTCGCACCCGAATGGCCGAACTGCAGCATTTGATGGACTCACCGGTGGCTATGCATCATCTGGCCGAACAATACGGTGGCTTTCCCATCGAAGACTGGGGTTAAAGCACCAGTTGCACCACACCGAGACTGCTGGTGATCAACAACACCCAACCGAGGTACTGGTAAAATCGGGTTGCCTCGGTCTTCAACAGGCGAGCATGGAAGCGCATGCCGATCACGTGGCCAATGCCGGCAGCGGGCAGTAACCAGAGCTGATGGATCAATTGCAGGTCGACACCGAACCAGATGAAGGCGGTCAGCTTGATACACACCAGAATAAACCAGAGCACAAAGAGGGTGTCGCGTAACTGAAAGCGCGGAATTTTTTGCGACACCACGGCGATAATCAGTGGTGCACCCACCAAGGAAGTACCGCTGATGTAACCACCCAGCGCCAGAAACACCGCATCCAGCCATTTGCTGTTGCTGCGAAACGGCATGCGCAGAATGTAGGTAATGGAATACAACCCGACGATGACGAAAATAATGCCGCTCATCACCGCATCCGGCAGCGTCAGCAGACCAAAAACCCCAATCAGTTTCGGAATCAGCAGAATCAGGATAACGGTGCGCAAATAGCGCCAGTTGATCGACCCTTCCCGCACTTCACCATCACTGGCGGCTTGTGACTGACGATGACTCTGCCAAACCGTAAGCGACGAAAACACCAGCAGATGAATGGCAATAATTGGCAGAAACACTACCGGCCGGTCGCTGATCAGCAACAGAAACGGCAACGCCAGCGCCGCCCCGCCAAACCCCAGCCCGGAGCGCACGAAGCCGCTCCAGACAAAGGTCAGGAAAATACCAGTTAGTTGCAACCAGGATAAGTCAGCCACGGCAGGCTCCGTCGAATGGGGGAGCACAGTGTAACCGTCTGTCAAAAAATGTCAGCGGTGGAGCACGATGGGAGGGTATGGTGGTTAACGGCCTGAAAGTTTGACAGTGACGCATGTCAATCGTCTTCGGTTGAGGGTGACATCGCGCCGTTGGATCGATGGTTTGCCGACAGTTCAGTAGCCACACTGTCCGGCAATTTCTGGCGCACGGTGGCGCCCAGCTCTTCGAGTATTTCGACCTGACGCACCAGCGAACCACGCCCGTCGCGCAGCGTTTTCCAGGCGGTGTCGTAAGTGTTGCTGGCGGTGTTGATCTGGCCGCCGAGCTTTTCCATATGTACCGCGAAGGTGCGCAGTTTATCGTAGACCTTACCGGCCTGATCAAAGAGTTGTTTGGCGTTAACGTTCTGACGTTCCAGCGTCCACAAATTCGCCACGGTGCGCAGCGTCGCGAGCAAGGTGGTGGGCGTTACGACGACGATGTTTTGTTTGAAGCCATCGTTAAACAGCGCCGGGTCGGATTGAAAGGCAGCAACAAAGGCGGGCTCGATGGGCATGAACATCAGCACAAAGTCCGGCGAATTCAGGCCGTTCAGATGCGGGTAGTTTTTATCGCTTAAACTGCGGATGTGCTGACGCACGGCGGCGACGTGACGCTTCAGCGCCAACTCCCGTTCAAGTTCGGTGTCGGCAGCGACATACTGCTGGTAATCGTTCAGCGAGACTTTGCTGTCGATAATCAGGTGTTTGCCATCGGGTAGGTTGACCAGAAAATCCGGCCGTTTGTTCTGGCCATTGTCGTCTTTGAAACTGGCTTCGCGATCGTATTCCCGGCCGCGTTGCAAACCGGCGCTTTCCAGAATTTTCTCGGCCTGCATTTCACCCCAATTGCCCTGCAGTTTTTTATCGCCTTTCAGCGCCCGGGTCAGATCATCGGCCTGCTGATTCAACTGGGTATTCAAATCTTTGAGCTGAGTCAGCTGACTCATCAGCTCGCTGTGACCCCGCGTATCCTGGGTGTGAATGTCGTCAATACGCTTGCGAAACTCCTGAACCTGTTCGCGAAACGGAGTCAGCAAAGCGTTCAGGCTGGTTTGGTTCTGCTCACTGAAGCGTTTGCCTTTGGCTTCGAAAATCTCATTGGCCAATTGACTGAATTCAGCTTTCAGAGCATCGCGGGTATCGGTCAGTAATGCCACCTGTTCGCGGTGGTGTTTCTGTTCCGCCTGGTGTTGCGATTCAAGCCCCGCCAACCGGGTTTCGCGCTGTCGCAATTGCATCAAGAGCCGCTCGTTCTGAGCGTTAAGATCATTGAGCTGTGCGTCCAGTCGCTGCAGCTCAGAAGTTTGCCGGGCCACTTCAAACTCTGCCTGTTGGTGTTTGAACTCAGCATCAGCCAGTTGGGCCTCCAACAGACGGCGAGAGCGAATGGAAAAACCACCCACTACCAAGCCTCCGAGAGTGCACGACAGTGCAAGGCTGATCCAGACTTCCGGCAATTGCCACCACAGCATCGGGTGTTCCTTGTGTCAGACTCTATCAATACTTAATTTGGAGTTCGCTGCGAATTCAAGCAGCGGCTGCCGGGTGAATCCCTGTGGGGTAGTCCGCAGCAGGGACGCTGCGGTCTAGGCTCCATGGATGGATCTACGCCGACCCCACAGGGGTTCACCCGGTAGCCGCTGCGGGCCAACGCCACCCAGCCCAAACCCGAACTCCGCAACTTGAGTTACGCCCAACTACTGGTCTGTTTGCAGTTGGGATGAGACTGCTGATGAGTCAGGCAAACCCAACTCGCGCCAGCGTTCAAACCAGTGTCCCTGGGGAAGGGCCTCGAACGAATAATGACGGCCCTGCCAATCGAACGCCAGACGGTGTGCGTGCAGATACAATTTTTCGGCTTCGCTGCCGCCATAGCGTTTGTCGCCGATGATCGGGCTCGACAGGCTTTTCATTGCCACACGTAACTGATGCGTTTTGCCGGTTTGGGGTAGCAATGTATAACCGCGAATGCCGGGTGCGAGTGATACCGACGTGAAGCGGGTAATGGCCGGGTGTTCGCGGGAGCGCGCCAGCATCCACTGGCCGCGTCGGCTGCGCACCATATCGCCGATGACCGAGCCCTGCTTCTTGCTCGGTTTGTGATCGCTGACGGCGAGGTATTGCTTTTGAATCTGACGTTGCTGGAACTGCATGCTCAGCGCCCGGTTGGCGGCGGCGTTGCGCGCCATCAGCACCAGGCCGGTGGTCGGTTTGTCGAGCCGGTGTACCGGGAATACCTCGCCGCCGAGCTGGGCTCGCGCCCAGCGCAGCAGCCCCCAGCTATCTTCGGACTCCTGCACCGTCCACCCGGAGGGTTTGTCGAGCACGCAAAAGTGCGGATTACATTCGATAATGGCCGGTGGAATCACGTCCAGACACTCAGATCATCGTCGTTGACCGGCAGGTCATCGTTATGATGACACTGCAGGCGCAGTTTCATCAGGCGTTCGCCCCAGCGGGTGTTCTCGGCGGCGAGATCAATCTCGCTCAGGCGCCAGTCGCGGTGTTCCAGCCGAATAGTGAAGCCACGCTTGGCTTTCTCGAGCGTCCACAGCACCAGAGTGTTTTCCCAGTCCGGATCCCCCTGCACACACAGCCATTCCAGCGACTTGTCAGGCTCTTCCTCGACCACCTTTAGGGTCACCGGACTTTCCAGATCATCCGAGCTCAGTCGCCAGCAATCCCCACCAGCAATGCTGACAGTACCGTCCCACCAGGCTTGCAAGCCAAGCCGGGACGTCAGCATTTCCCAGATTCGGCTGGCTGGCGCATCGATAGTGATCTGATGAAGCAATGTAGCCATACCCACCCTCATCCGGCCGGAACCGGATTTCATGTTATCTAATCGTCAGCACTATTCTGACACGATTCGCCTGTTCAAGTCGCCCATCGCGAACTATGGTGGCTGGATGTTAATCGATTGCCAGCCCTTATGAATACACCCTGTCCACCCCTGACGCTGACGCCGGAGGCTTCGCTGAATCGCATGCCGGTCGTTATGACCGCACAGGATGAGCCGCGCCCTGCCCGGTACTGGGTATCAACACCGGCGCTGCTGTCTCTGATTCACCAGCACAACCCGGGTGATGAGCGCTCGGTTCGTCAGTTTCTGACCACCTTTGATGCCGGGGCCGACGCTGACCGGGCCATTCTGCAGACCTTCGCCGATCGGCTGGTCCGGGTCATTCGTACCGCTCAGACCGGCCAGGCCTGGGCCGAGGGGTCCGACTTCCAACGCGGTTATGCCCGCTACTGGCAAACCTGTGAAACCCTGGTTTTGGCGGGCGGTCTGACCAGCGGCGACTTTGGCCAGCAACTAGCACAGATTCTGGAAGCCGCCCTGGCCCCGCTGAACGTACTGGTGTCGCCCTGGGCCGGACAAACCGGGCTGGTCGGGCTGGCCCAGCACCATGGTTCAGCCGAGCCGCTGGTGGTTATGGATTTCGGGGCCACCGGCATCAAGCGCGGCCTGGCCTATCACCACGGTAACCGCATCGTGCCACTGCCGGAGTTAACCGTGGACCACTGGCTCGACGATCAGGGCTTGTTCAGAGGAGAGGCATTTCGGGCCGTACTGAAAAATACGCGCGAGCACCTGGACGGGCGCTTGCCGGTGGCTATTAGCCTGGCTTGCTATCTGAACGAGGGTCACCCGCACGACTACCACTCCGGCGTCTACCACCGGTTAATTGACGATTGTGATCACCTGGCCACCACTCTGCATCAGCGGTGGTTGCCCGGTGCAGGCTTCTCGGGACTGGCCTTGCTCGAACACGACAGCACCGCCGCGGCACTCGCTTTCCGGTTTTCAAAGCCAGCCATGATGGTGACCCTGGGCACGGGCCTGGGCGTTGGTATTTGCCCGCGGCATGGGGGCGTTTAGAACAACACCAAACACTCACAAAAGACCCACTCATGGCGGGTTTGGTTATAATATTTTGCGGTGGTCCAGGGGGCTATTAACTGAATGCACCGATAAGGTGATAGGGTGGGTGTACTGAGTGGCCACTCCGGTGATGGCAAAACTGCCAGAGTGGATGGAAGACTCTAATCGAAGCCACCCACATAAAGGGCTTAAGATGAAGTCGCCTTGGGAGTACCAGGCTGGCCTTGTATCAAATGAAAGAGGCAGTGTTCGGTTTAGTGGGGACAGCTACAGTTATACATCTCCGATCATTCAGCATAGTCGAACTAATGCGCGTTGATTGTTTTTAACGCAGAGAACGAAGTGCCGAAGTGATTTGGTCGCATGGAATATTCCGGGTAGTGACTCCAAAAGAAACACGAATAGCACCAGCAATTCGTTCTGGTGCTAACCCCATGGCTGTCAAAACATGCGAAGGTGTATAGCTGCTAGAAGTACATGCAGAGCCATTTGACACAGCAACAATTCCCTTAAGCTTCACCATAGCGGCTTCGGAGTTTATATTCGGGATTGAAAAATTCAGTACATAAGGCGAAGTATTCTCACCATTTATTTGGACATCAAACTCAAGCATGCTGTCCATCAACTCTTGTTTCAACGTGGACGCATGTGCCAACCAGTGCTCTGCCTGTTTGATTGCGATTTCACAAGCCAAACCAAATCCGGCGATCAGGGGTGTTGCCAGTGTCCCAGGGCGCAAACCTTTTTCTTGCCCACCACCAAAGTATATTGGCTTTAGGGGTGGTTTAACAAACCCCCGCCGGCGCATAATCAAAGCACCAACGCCCTTTGGTGCATAAAGCTTGTGACCGCTGGCACTTATGAGGTCGATACGCGGATTATTTAGATCAAAAGGAAACTTGCCAAAGCTCTGCGCAGCATCGACATGCAAATAAGCCGGGTGATCAGCTAGCAATGAACATATCGGCTCTATCGGCTGAATAACACCTGTCTCGTTGTTGATATGCATGATAGAGACCAGCAGGGTATCGTCCCTCAATGATGCCTGCAATTGCTTAAGGTCAACTTGTCCATCCGCTTGTGCATCTAAATAAGTAACCTCAAAGCCTTGCTTCTCCAGCCATTCTATTGGTTCTAAAACTGCCTTGTGTTCGAGCTTACTGGTTATAATATGCTTTTTTGCATTCTTTTGGGCAAAATCCTGCAGCCCAAGAATAGCAATGTTATTACTCTCGGTAGCACCACTGGTGAATATAACCTCAGCTTTATCTGCAGCCACAACTTGTGCAACCTGCGATCTCGCTATCTCTACACCGCGCTTAGCGGCAACACCGTACTCATGGGTACGGCTACCGGCATTACCAAACTCTTCCACCATGAGCTTGTATACCAAATCTGCCACCTCTGGCAGAACAGGTGTGGTAGCGCTGAAGTCGAGGTAAATCGTCATAAAAGTCGTCGTCAGTCAGGTCGTAAAGTGAAGACATCTGGTTATTTACCTGCTACTATACACCACCCGTATGTACATACAACCGGATATTTTGTACAAACAATAGGCTAAATCAGTAGGCAGATACACATGAGCACCATTACATCTGGCACGTCATTTCCAGCTATTCGAGGGCTCCAGGCCGGTGCTGAATACTATATTGTCATGTGCTCGCTAAAAAGACTACGCAAAGTCTTCACTTTCGATGAAAGCAGCCTACCGGTTGGAGCTCGCGCACAACGGACTCTAAACCTTGAACGCATCCCGGAAATCACCAACTACATTCTATCACAGCGCGATGGCTATGCTTTCTCAGCAATTACAGCATGTATAGATGGGGCAAGCGCATTTTCTCCAATTGGGAAAGGCACGCATGAAGCCAATATTGGTACTCTAACCATTGATGCCGACGCAGAAGTCTATATTACAGATGGACAACACCGTAATGCAGCCATTTTGGAAGCACTAAAGCAAGATCCAACATTAGCGGATGAAAGTATTTCAGTCGTGTTCTTTGCAGACAAAACTCTGGAGGAACGGCAAAGGATTTTCAAAGATCTTAACCTTTATCCAAAAAAGGCCGACCGCTCGTTAGGGATCACTTACGATAACAAGCCAACAGCATTACTGACCAAAGAACTTATTTACTCAAGTCCAGTTTTCTTGAAGCTGATTGACCTGGAAAGAAATAACCTGGGGCCACGATCCAAAAAACTACTTACACACAGCGCTTTCAATAAAGCAACGCGTGAGCTATTCGACAAAGTTACTGCCGAAAACCATCAGGAGCTTAGTATAGTTGCAGCTCAATATTGGCAAGCCGTCTATCAATCGATGCGCGAATGGCAGTTCGTTTTTGAAGATAAAGTCTCCTCTGGTGATGCAAGAAAACACTCTGTGAATGTGCATTCAGTTACCCTTCAAGCCCTTGGTATCGTAGGAAAACAGCTACTCAAATTGCCTGATTGGCAGCACAAGCTAAGTGCTCTTGCTCAAATCAATTGGGATCGCAGTAACAAAGCTGACTGGGAAGGACGATGCATGGTTAATGGCGAAATGAGCAACAACTCCAGCCGGGCAAAAGCAACAGCTGTCAGAATTAAGCGACTACTCAAATTACCTCTATCCGCCAAAGAACAGGCGGATGAACTTAAGCTAACAGGTGCCAACCATGAACAGTGAACAAGCCGTTCAAGTTTACTCCGCCTTTACTGAGCAAGGTTTAAAACAAACCATTGAGCGTGCCATTATGCATGTCAAAGAACTCTACTTAAAAGATCAAGTTCCATGGGTTATCGGCTACAGTGGCGGTAAGGACTCAACGGCGGTTCTTCAACTGGTCTGGCACGCTTTAAAGCAGTTAAAAGCAGAAGGAAAGTGCTATAAAGATGTGCATGTCATCAGCACCGATACCCTGGTAGAAAATCCTTTTGTTTCTATGTGGGTAGAAAAGTCCCTTGAGCGAATGAAAGAGGCGACGGAGCAACAAGGTCTCCCCATTCACCCACATAGACTGACACCTGCAGTCAAGGATCGCTTTTGGGTCAACCTGATAGGAAAGGGCTACCCAGCACCTCGTTATAAATTCCGTTGGTGTACTGACCGCCTTAAAATAGCCCCATCGAATACCTTTATCAATAGCCTGGTCGATAAACGTGGTGAAGCCATCCTGGTGCTTGGCACAAGAAAAGCAGAAAGCCATGCACGGGCCACATCGATGGAACATTATGAAAGCATTGAAACTAATACTCGAAGCGCTGATGGCTTGACCGCGAATGGGTCCTTGGATCGAGTCTGGGTCTATACTCCTATTGCTGACTGGACCAATGATGACGTCTGGGTATACCTAAACTCTGTAGCTAATCCGTGGAACTTTCCGAATCAGGATTTGATGGGTATGTACCAAGGCGCAACTGAAGGCGGTGAATGTCCACTGGTTGTTGATAAAAGCACCCAAAGTTGCGGCGATAGTCGCTTTGGGTGTTATGTCTGCACCATGGTCTCTGAAGATAAGTCCATGGCCGCCATGATTGCCAATGATGACGAAAAAGACTGGATGTACCCTCTGCTCGCCCTTCGCAATGAAATCGATGTCAATGATGCCAGCCGCGATAAGAAATTAGACAAATTGCGCCGTGACAAATCGCGCCGTGACTTCAGGCGTATGAACGGTAAACTGACCGTCCACATCTCTAAGCATGGAGCAGATATCGTCCCCGGCCCCTACATTCAGAGCTTCCGCGAAGAATTGCTGGAAAAAGTCCTGCGAGCGCAAGTTGCTGTGCAAGAAATGGGGCCACCGGAAGTAAAAACACTGGAATTACTACCATTAGAAGAATTGGAAGAAATCCGACGTATTTGGCTTGAGGAAAAACTGGAAGTAGAGGACAACTTACCGGCCATCTACGAAAAAGTCATAGCTAAAGCATATCCCGGTGAACGCAGAGCCCATCACCCGATTTTGAACAAATCAGTGATGGATAAGCTAAAGTCTTTTTGTGCCACTCAAGATGACGCCGACGGTTTGATGTATCAACAGGTTCGGGCTGTTATGTCCATTGCGAATAAACACAAGAACCAACTTCGTCGCGCTAACCTTGCAACCGAACTAGATGAAAGCCTGGAAAAAGGAGCATTTACCTCAATGGAAGAAGCTAAGGTTTTTGCGCTTGAACGAAAAAGGCACGAACTACAAATTCAGTATGACAACTCCCCAAACTTAATCGAATCCGAAAAAGAAAGCATTGCTCAGCAAATAGCAATCATTACTCGCTCCATCAAAGAGCAAGGCTATAGCTCATTGCTGATCGAAACAGTGGAAGTCAGCGATGATATTTGAACACCTAAAAATTAAAAACTTTGGCATTTACCAAGGTGAGCACAGCATTGATTTAGAAGTCAGTCAACATCAAACGGTGATCTTACTTGGTGCCTTAAACGGTGGTGGCAAGACTACCTTTTTGGATGCGATTCAATTGGTACTTTACGGCAAGCATGCTAAGTGTTCGAGTCGGGCAGGTACTGTCTATGGCTCATTTTTGGCCAGCTGCAAAAATCGGTTTGCCGCCAAAGACGCGGAAGTGATGTTGAACCTGACGTTTTTGCACCGCACAGAGAACCATGTACGCCGTTATGATATTGAGCGCAGATGGGCTGTGAAGGGAACAGAAGCCAAGGACAAGGTAAGTGTAGCGGTTGACAACCAACATGATGAGCATCTTAGCCAATACTGGGATGAATTCGTCAATGAATTTATACCGCTTAGCTTATCTGATCTTTTCTTTTTTGATGGCGAGAAGATTGAGAATATGGCTCATCCGCAGCGCTCATCTGAGTTGGTGAAAACCGGCATTGAGAGCTTACTGGGTTTGGATCTGCTTTCCCAACTGCAAATCGACTTAGCTCAGGTCGACAAAAAGCGGCGGGCCAGCAATGTAGACCAGAGCGTTATGGCTAGAGTTGAGGCCTGTGAAAATGAAATGGGGCAGCATAACGTAGTCATTTCCGATCTGAAGAAAGAGTTGGCGGAAATCGAGCAACAACTTGGCGCTACCAATATTGCGATTAGCCAAGCGCGGCAGGCAGTGCGAAATAGCGGCGCACACCTGATTGAAAAACGGGATAGCTTAAAATTTGAGCTTGGTGCAGTAGAAGCTAAGCTTAAACTCAATAAAGCGGAACAAATAAAGTTGGCTGGAGGTGTCGGTCCATTGGGTTTGGTTCAAGATTTAATTGAGCAGACCAAGTCACAAATATGCCTTGAAACTAAAGCCAAACAGGCACAAATGTTGGATCAAGCCATTAGTACTTATGATCAACATATTCTAAACGCTTTAGACGCAAGTGCAGCATCACAAAAGACGTTTCTACATATTCGTAGTACCATGAAAAAACAAGCCGAAACTCGTCAGCAGCTCGCGCAGGTAGAGTGTTACCTTAATACCGACCTAGGTATTTTTATTGGCCTGGATGAACGCATCGCCAAAGAAGAAAAACAACGCCTACGCTTGGAAAAGGATGAAGTAAAACTTCTTGAACAACAGGCTCTGTTTCAGAAACAGATAGATACTATCCCGGCTTATGACACAGTGCAGCATCTGCTGAAAGAGCTTGCCGAACTTGAAGCAACCTTCAAAAATATGCATACCTTGCAAAAACATAAACAGCAGCAATTAGACCAGGCTGTTGCCAAAAGCCATGTTATATCACAGCGCTACACCAATCTCTTAGCACAGCAGAATAAAGATACCTTTGAGCAAAAGCGAACCATCGAGGTCAGCGCGCACATCAAAAAGCTAAAAGCAACATTGCAGGGGTTTGCCGAGCAGCTAGTCAGTGAGAATATCGAGCACTTACAAAGCTTGGTAAAGCAAAAATTTGATGCTTTGGGGCGTAAGTCTCAGCTGATCAGTGATCTAAAAATTTGCCCTACCAGTTTTTCCATCACGCTATATGACTCTATTGGTAGTACATTGGAGCCAGCTAAGTTATCTGCAGGTGAGCGCCAATTACTTGCTATTGCGATTTTGTGGGGCTTAGCAGAAGCATCAGGAAAAGAGTTGCCAACAGTGATAGATACCCCCTTAGGGCGCTTGGATGGTAAGCACCGTAAAAATCTAGTTGTAAACTACTTCCCCAAGGCTGGCCCGCAGGTGATTCTGCTTTCGACCGATGAAGAAATCGTTGGTGATTACTACAAGAAGCTAAAGCCACATATCGCCCGCGAGTATCAAATCAGCTACAACGAAAAAACCAAAACATCCGGCTTTAACGAAGGGTACTTCTGATTATGCAAGGCATTGACACTATTCGTTTATCAGAAAAGCAAAAGCAGCAGCTGATTATCCTAAAACGTAAAACCGGCATTGAAAACTGGAACGTGCTCTGCCGCTGGGCACTCTGCATGTCGCTGGCAGACCCAACAATACCACCGAAGGAAGATATTCCTTCGGATAGTAATGTGGAAATGACTTTCAAGACCTTTGCAGGTGAATATGCTGAGGTCTATTTCACCCTTTTGAAAGAGTCGTACCGCAAATTCACCAAAGGCACTGGAGAAATAGAACTATCGACCTTCGTAAAAATTCATTTGAATAGAGGAATAAACCTCTATAATAAATCCCTGTGAAGATCAGTTATGACGCATACAATGATTCTGCAGATTTTTCGGGATAGAGCCGACTAGCTAAATGTTTTCTATTAGAGAATGTATCGCCGGTATCTAAGTGGCTGTGCCTGTATGAGATATAGAAAATAGACATTGACACAACTGTCGCTGATCGTTTCCAGCACGACAAATGGCTCCGTATTTTCACGTATCAGACGTTACTTAGGCCCAGAAGCCGTCTTTACCGGTAAGGTCTTAGCAGTCATTCAGGATTTACAGTACGGCTTCCATATCAAAGGCTGGCTTGTTCATATGTCATCTTAGTTTTGTGTCGAATAATGAAATGACAAATAATTCAGAACACTACACGTAGTATCAATACATCAAATTGATTTTGGAAAATTAATTTCGCGCAAAGTAAGTCGTTTTTAGGAAAAGGTTAGAGATAATTTATAATTTGACTAAATGTCGGTTTTCTAGAAGATACGAATAAATTAGGTCTAAAAAATTTTCATTGAAATTAGTAATACTTCTGAACGACAACAATAGAGAGCTGATCTTTTCTTCTTGTTCAAATAGATTTTTAAGGCTATCAAGGACTTCTCTAGCATCATCAATTTTCAAATAGACATAACCATGTGCAAACTTACATTCATTCCGGAGCTCATTCAAACGCGTAATAGTATCAACTTCTTTATCTGTAAAAGATCTAACCGGTTTTGACATATTCATATAGTCTTTTAAATAATTGTACTTGTCACCAACAACCTCACCGTCAGAATTTATAGTTAGCATTTGCTCATCTACTAGCCAAGCTATTAAAAGTGTTTCAACAGCTCTATGCATAAAAACTGTTGCTTGAGTAGGGTCTTTCTGGGCTAGTAATAACTCCGTTCTGGAAAAGAAATACGCTGAAATAAAAAAGAGCTTATCAGCAACTTTTAAGCTTGCATAACCTTCAAATAGTGACTTGATTTTCTCAATTTTCTCATAATAGACTTTTTCAATAATTGACAAACCATACGGCGAAAGAGAAATTGCACTAGCATTATCAACCGTTATAGATAGCGGTGACTCAAGCCAATTGACACCATGCGCATGAGGAAAACACAAATCAATAATTTCCGCAAGATCATTAAATCGTTCGAATAGTTTTTTAAATGATGTGTATACGGATGAATTTAAGTAACCCTTTATCGTAAAGTTGTCAAGCCCACGAGAGAAACCTGGATAAATAGAATTTTGGTTATGTCTTAGTATAAGCTCTAAAAGTTTCTGATTAGAATTCAAATTACACTGATATTTCTTTGACAAAACCGACATAGCAAAGTCAACATCTTCATTTGCCAAAGAAGAATCAGCCAAAAAGTAAACATGACTTGGCGAACTATCAAAACAATCCTCCCTGTAGAATTCCGAAAAATCCGACTCTAGGTTCTTCGGTACAAGCATTATGTGCGAGCCGCTAGTAGAGTTCCCATCCCAATAAGATATAGTATTAATCATCGTTCAGATGGAATCACGTCAATTTCGATTACATTAGATAGAAGCACAAGTCTTTGATTGAGCTGCTCTTTAGACCATTGGTTCAAGAGCTCTGCAATTTGCTCATTATCACCTCTTGCCTCGCAATCTGCGAGCTCTCGCCGAAAAGAGCTGGGGTAATCTTTTACTTTCCAATTCTGAAGATTGTCTTTATGAATCACATCCCTTAAAACTTCGATAAATGAATTCTTTGAGCGGGTAAGTCTATCTATTACTTTATCAAAGTCATGATTGGTATCATGCCTACTTTCTAAGTATTCTTTGATTTTTTTTAACGAATCACCTGATAGAATAGTCATCATTAGTAAATGATACCAACTATCCTTTCCCATTATAGTCGTGTTGGGCTTTGCCCCTTTGTAAAGAGTATTTTGATTATAAATCCTAGACTTAGAAAAAACCTGCCTTCTTTCATCAAAACAGACTTCTTCTAACGAGTTTATGTACATCCTCGTATAATCTTCTACATTGTCGAGAAAATGGTGACTTACACACATTAAATCAGCCCATGCTCTTAAATATGCTTGGTTAAATACAAGCCTAGTGTAGTTTTCTGCATGCTCATTTGCATATATATATTTGTAAAAGCTATTACTTGCACTAACAGTCTCATCCGAATGCATCTTTTTATCAACATCGCCAAATCGGCGCATAATATCAATAAAGCTACTATATCCCGGCTGAGATTTTTGAGACCTTTCGTAGCAATCAGATATGGCTGCATTATAACTTGATATTTTCTTTTTAAAGACAGAAGGCTCAGTAAAAAGAATATCAAGGCTTGGTACAACCCTCTGCTCAAGAATATTATATAATGCGTCTTTTTGCTTGTAACTGAAATGGTCTTCTCTAATATCATAAACGCTCAGCTCAGGGTCATAGAATTCTGTCTTGTCCTCTGTCAGCCTAAGGATTTTGTCCAAGTTAGAGCTTTTTCGACTTTCAAATACAGATACTCTTAGAGACTCTGCTAACATTGATACTGTGGTTATAGAGTGAGCTCTATTTACTCTTCTGGATTGCGAATCAGATCTTTGGTTCCATTCCATAAACTGTAGTTTACTGTAAAGAGAATCTTGACGTTCCTTTTTCCACATGTTGGCGAGGCTACGTACTGTTTGGGATGCTAAACTATTGTCATTTAGCAAGTCTAGATAATGCCCACTAACTTGCTTACCCTTGTTATTGATTGTTACAAACATATTTCTAAGAGTGTCTAATATATCTTCCGGCCCGTTTTCAGCCATTGCCTTTGGGGAGAAACAAATGCATACCGGCAAAGTAATGAAATCTTTTTGTTCATTGTGCCGTCTTATGTATTCCTCTACTGCT
Organism: Saccharospirillum sp.; assembly: GCF_040881935.1. Classification (NCBI taxonomy): domain Bacteria; kingdom Pseudomonadati; phylum Pseudomonadota; class Gammaproteobacteria; order Oceanospirillales; family Saccharospirillaceae; genus Saccharospirillum; species Saccharospirillum sp. The sequence goes on from NZ_JBBECH010000092.1 coordinate 40,785, forward strand.
TTCAAACGGTGCTGACCATCAATTACAACTAACTTAACATTCTTTGAGTCGCCGCGAAGCTTCACAGCATTTTTATATATAGTTATATTTCCGTAGTAATCAGATTTATAGTAATCAATACCCTGGTCGATCACTGGCATCTCTACTTCAAAGTATCTATCCCAACGTTTTTTAAATACTTTTACAGGTTTTTCTTCATCTATCAATTCACGTGACTTTCTATATTTATGAACTGGTTTATCGTCATCTGAGAAAGATACTAGCGAAACTATTAATGGAGGGAAAAATAGCGCCCTATTCAAATCGTCTTCTAAATATTGTCCAACAATTTCCTCATTCACCCTTTTCTCATCAATTTCTCTTTGCACCATCTCATCGAAATTGACTTGGCTAAATTGGAATGCATCAGCTGCAACTTGCAAAGTTTTAATCTCTTTATAATTCATACTACAAAGCATATAGTTTACTTCAAAACTATTTTTCGTATGAAAAGAACCAAAACTGCCCATAATCGTGAAGTCGAAATTAGGCTCCGCCAATTCAGCTTCTAACAGTGAGTCCAGTATATCCATTATAAATATCCCTCTAAATTCGTTAATTAGCGATCTATAAAAGCATCTGAATCAATTGTATACATTTCATAAGCCTGAGAAACACTCACGCCGAGATGATTTTTTATCAATAGTTCACTTAGTTTTTCTGCATCTATTAGGATAACTTTCATAAGTTGTGCTCTAGATGCTTCCTCTATAGCTAGGCGAGTAAATGAAGACGAAGTGATAAATACTCCTTTACTGGCACCTTGAGTATTCATAGCACCAATAAACTTTTGTATATCGCTTTGACTAATAGCAGAGTCGACTTTATATCGTTTCGCTTGGATATAAACTTTGTCTAAGCCAAGCTGATCTAGGTATATTACTCCGTCAATTCCTTTGTCGTTTGGCCCACCAGTATGCAAACCCGACTTTTTACTATCCCAACCATAGCCCATTTTTTGCAGAAGCTTAATAACAAGTTTTTCAAAAAATCCATAATCAGCTTTGTATATAAAATCCATCATCTGATTCTTGATTTGGCTTAAATGCTCTTTGTGCTTAGAATCAATAATCTCTTCAGGTAAGCGATCTGGACGCTCAACATCACTTTTCTTTATTGGCTGTGCTTTACCATCCCATATAAAATACTTTGCTGCTTTACCTTTTTCGCCGTCTGAGTAAAAATGTTTCGTCGGGCTGGCTGACGGAAAGTCAAGACCTACACAATGCTGCCTAAGCTTGCTGCGAACTACTTGCTTCGGGTCAATCGCGCCGAATTCATAGAGTTTGGTTTTTACGATTTCATCGTATATTTTTTCAAACTCTAATCCATTTGGATAACGACGCAATACTTCCTTTATAGCTTCTACTATCGTCATTTCAGAAGCTCCCAAAACGCCTTATCTCGCATTTTTGTTAGCGTTTTTTTACCATCGATATACAAGCTGTAGTGCTTTTCCAACTTACGGATGGTTTCCATCAAATTCTCTTGCTCGCCTTTATCATCCACGTTAAAAATTGCCTTGATATCGGCATTGCGTATCTCGGCCACGCGGTGAATAACCCAGGTGAGGATGTACGAAGCGTAATTATTCTCACCGGTTTTAAAGTGAGTAATATCTTGTGTGGATAGCACCATACCTACCCCATACTCACGCCCTTCTTTTAAAATTTTGCGCAGACTGCTGAAGTTCTGCGACATAAAGTTATCGGCTTCATCAACTAGTATCATCTTAGTGATTTGGCGGTAGTCGCCCTCCACATCAGGCTTGCCCCGTTTTTGCATTTGTGAGTAGAACAAGTCTAAAGTAAGCGCCACCACCAAATTTTGGATCTCTGGCGGATATCCCGCCAATTCAATTACGGTAATTCCCGATGTGAGCTCATACAGGCTGGTCATATTTTCTGGAATGGACTCGAAGATTTTAAAACGCGCTAGCTTGGACAAAGCCGCATAGAGCGAATCTTCTTCCACTTTTTCCTGAGCCATAAACAGCGCCCAGATATCCTCAATGGTTGGTGCTGGTTTTTGCCAGGTGGAAGCGTCTTCAGGGCTGATACCAGCAGCTGAGTACGCTTCGAGGATTAGGTTTTCCAGCTTTAACTGTTGCTTTGGCCCTAGACCATAGGCTTTGGCCATGGTTTCCGAGAAACCAGCTGCTGTATGGATTGGCAGCATGGGAGTATCGCCAAACAAGCTTAACGGATTATAAGGCAGCTTAAACAGCTTGTATTTTTTGGCCTGTGTCGCCGAAATAAAGGCGTCGTCTACATAGTCGGATTTGTAATCAAAAACCAGCATACCAATCGGCGCGCTGTTAACGTTGTTGTGTTGATTACGGAAAAGCTGAGTAATCATCGCTTTGGTGAACTGGGTTTTCCCGGTACCCATAGTGCCAATAATGCCGGTATTGGTATTCATGAAGCGGGCAGTATTTGTTGGCTCCCAGTAAAGTGGCTGATCCGTTCGCGCATCGTTTCCGAACAAAACTTGCAACTGCCCATCGCTGGTTTTCTCAATCGGAAGGGGAGTCTTCTCCGGTTGCTCATCGCTACTTACTGAAGGGGCGTTCAACGGGCCGGCTGGCTCCGCTACTTGTCGTAACTCAGCTCCCACCGATCCCTGGTACCCTGCTGCTTTGCCTTGTGGTTGCAATAGATACTGGCCTGGAACCCGAAACAACGTTTCGCTGCTTGCTGTAGCTAACATCTCTTTTAATGGCTTTCGAATTAGATCACCCATCCAACCACTTGGTAATTCAATCTTCAGAATATCCTGCTCTTCGCTATAGTTAGCATCAAAGAAAGTACCATCTTCGACGTTAACGAACAGGAATCCTTTCGGATAATCGTCCAGCTCGGCTAGCTGATACTCACCTTTCAACCACCATTCTCTGTGTTCGACCAGGTCATCAAAATAGTTATCCTCGTACAAGTTATACAACTTGTACTTCTCTACTTGCATCAACACCTGACGGGCAAATAGCCCACGATACAACAAGCCTGCGAGGTCTTGCTTGCCAAGCAGGTCTTCAGTAAGGTAACGCTTTAACTCCAGCGCTTGCAAAAAGCCTTTACTGTGGGTTTGTCGCTTACCCGTTTTCACCTCTACCGGTAGCAAATAGAGCTTATCGCCCTTAAAGCCTGCAAAGAGCACATCATCTGAAATTGGACCTTGCTTGTGGCCATGGATAGTGCGGGAAAAATCCGACTCACTAATTTTGAGGCCAATATTGCCAGCCACCCGGATCATCTCTGCCACGGATATAGGTACCCAGGTGATATCGGAATGCGCCAGCAAAGCATTGACGTACTTATAAGCCCCTATGATACCGCGCTTGGCTTTACGCTCTGTATCACGATCTGTGATCATTTTAAGTAACCACTCTCCATTGAAAGCATTGAACTCTTCAATGTGGCCACCTTGTTCATCACGCTCCAATACCTTTCGGTAAAGATCGGTTTGCTTTGTCACCGTGATGGCATCGTAGTTGGTAGAATTGGTGTAGTTATCGGAGTAATGGATTAAAACCACGTCCTTTGTAGAGTCGAAAAAATCCAGAGTCACTTTGGGGTCGATAATGCAGGTCCAAATTGATGAGTCGTAAGAGCGCTCCAGCAATTTACGGAACCCATCGCTCACCGCCAACGCGGATGACTTTGCCGGCCCATGCTGTTCATTAACTTTATTGGCAGGCTTCACCAGGCGATTGTAATGCAGCGCAAGCTGTAGATGAGGCAACTCTTGAGTAGCTACCCCTTTTAAACCAAACGCAGTGAAGTAGCTATCTTGCTTGTTAGCTGCTGCTTCGCCCGCTATCAAACCATTGCACACGACCCCACTTAGCTCTTGTACCGGATCAACATCGGTTCTTTCTACCCGTTGATTGTTACGGAAGAAACTAATGTGCGCATACTGCTGCTCGTCTACATTGTTATTCTCATATTTGCTGTAAGTTAGCCGGGTTCGCAGTAAATCCACTACCAAGTCGGCATAATCCTTTGCTTTGCCTTTATTCAGCTCGTAGCGCTGTTTGAGCTCTTCGTGTTTGCCCATGTCAGCAAAACGATCGAACTCGTTGTAAACCAGAGCATCATCGTACAAATAAACATGGATGTAAGGCACTTTATCTTTTAGAATTTTTACTAGATCAACCAGCCCCATAAAGAGATCGTGATTGTCATAACCATTGACTGAGTTTATAAGCAGCTTCGCCTTAGGACCACTGCTAAATAGCATGCTAAAAGCTTTTTGGAACTCAGCAACCTTTTCTGCCACTAGCTTTCTGACATAACTAAAACTGGTATCTTGCTGGGGAACCAGTTGTAACCAAAAGCTATTCTCGCGATCAGTTTGCACATAGCTAAACTCGTACTTCGCATGGTACAAAAACGGAATCAGCCCCTGGGGGTTGAGACGCTCTTTTGTAATGCGTGGTATACTGGAAAAGCTTTGTGCATACTCCTTATCGTTCAGCATCTGCTCAGACAGATACAGATAATAAGCTAAAACCATAGGGTGCAAAGGGGTTATGTACTCATCTCCCTCAAATACTGCAAAACCAATCTGCATCAACTTCTTTTGCGACTTACTCAATAAATCATTGTCTGCAATAGCCTGTATCGCCTGAGTGAAAGCTTCGACAACTGCTCTTACCAAAAAAACGTACTGCTGATCCCAACCACAAAGCGATGGTAAAGAGCGACGCTGTTTCAGCTCATGCAGCAGGGCAGCATAGGCAGATTGTAGTTCGTCAAAATCTGATAGTGAGGCCAAGTCCAGGCTACGCTCTGACTCATCATGTCGATAGAGTAACTGCGCTTCGATTAATTCATGTTCCCATTGCAATAGTGTCAGCCTACGCCCTTTGGGTGCTACCTCTTGATTATCGATAATTATCTTATTTTTCGCACGATTAAAAGCACCATAAAAGCTGCGATCAAACAAACGTGAATAACGTTCAATATCCAAGAGCAAAGGCAGACTTAGGACATCGGTCGCAACGGCTCCTTCTATTTCAAAATCCAACGTGTAACTGTTTGTTTTAACCGCAAATCCTATCTCAGCCGACTCATTTGCCATCGTCTCAAAGTTAATGCAGCCAATTTCCTCTGTTGAAAATACCTGTCCAAGTTGCTCTAACTCTTCTTTAGCAAAATTATCGGATATCACCAAGTTGTTGTCATCGGTTTGAAGTAGCAACCGTTTTTGTTTAACCTGCACCAGAAAACTATGCGCGATATTCTTAAGCGGAAAATCTGAATGTGGTAAAATGACTACTTTAAAACCAAAGGTTTCTGCCGTTTTTTCACGATTTATTTTGATAAAACAAAACACTGGGGCCGTGATATCGGTGCAACTAAATTTGACCCGACTACGTTTACCACCTGCATTATTAATGCCAGTAAGCTGAACTTTGTTTTCTGACGCATCTCTAATTTCAACTTGTTTTTTTTCGACGGCGTCGCCTATAAATACCAGCTCAAAATCCGCAGCCAGCTCACCTTCATGTAAGGCTAAAATAAGATGACGTTCGCGTTTTCCGGCTTTGGTAGCTGCCTTATCACGTGGTGTCAAATCAACCGTCAGGCCACATTCTTCCGCTTCAAGGCTTAAGCCGGGCTTGCGGTTTTTCTTCTGCTCTTCGAAGCATGCGCCTAGCTCAAGTGCCGCTTGCCACTTATTCGGCTCGGAAAAGTGCTCCTCAATAAACTTTTCACCAAAATCCAGTTCACCCAGCTTTTCAACCAATTCCCCGGGGAAGCGTTCGGTAATTTCTGAAATACGGCGGTGCAGATGCTGATTTTCTTCCAATCGCTTTTGAATTTGCTCTTTTTGGTTCTCATAGCGAATCAGGTCACTATCTAGCAGCAAATCCAGTTCATGAAAACGCAAGTCACCATTTAAAATTGCACCATATAGTTTGCTAAACCCAAAAACAGTGCCACCATTGTCGATGATTTGTTCATACACCAGGTCCAGCAAGGTCTCGGAAACAATCCGTTGCGGGTCGTTCAGGTTAATCAACTTTTTTAACTGCTGTTTCAGTGCAAGCGGATGCCAAACCTTTCCTGATTGAGCCAAGTCCTCCGCAGAGTTGACCAGTGTATCCAGCATGCTGTTGTGTACAATCAATAAGGCCGTTCTTTTAAATTCACCTTGCTGAGCCGCAACCAAGTCACGCAACCTGGAAATATAGTTTTCGGTAAAACCATGATCGTTATCAGCATGAAGGACTGGGATTAAACGTACAGCGTTCAACTCAATGTAAGGCAGAACAGTTGTCATATCAGAAAAGCTTGCTGTTTGCCTTGCCAACAAAGCCTCAATTAAAGCTTCGCTATTCTGATTATCCGGTGATTTAAACTGGTAACGAAAGCCGGCTTTCAGTTCACGCTTACCCCACGCAATAAATTGTGAAGCAAGAAAGACTTCAAACTGTTTTTCTGACATAGACAGCATCCCCACTATCACTCATGCGCTCAACATTGCCAATACGCTCATAAAATTGCACAACTTCAGCCTGACTCTGCTTGTCGAAGAATACGCCTCGCTGGTTAAAGCCTCGGATTACCTCGTTAAGCCGAAGTGACTCTTTGTTGCCAATCACTAAGTTGGTTAAAAGCAATAGGTAATCCTGATTTAGCACCAGAACTGACCCAGCAGCCCCTCGTTGCTGAATGAAATCTGCGCAAAGATGCTTCAGTGTTGCTTTGGCAAAATTGCTGTTGATATCGTCTTTGTCTTTATTGCCTGTTCTAAACTGCTCCATTGATAGCTTTAAGACTTGACCTAAGGCAGCCATTGGAGAGTCTTTATCGCTAAGAAACTGATGCTTCAAGGCACGCTCGATCTTAAAGGTTTGAGCAAATGCGTTTAACTGATCTTTAGCCCGATCGACTTCCTTTATACCCTGCGCAAGCTGCCAAAGAGGCACAATCTCCTCATGCCCAGACTGCAGCATTTCAGACATGGTAAGGTAAGGAAAAATATGATGCGCATGCTTGTAAAGTTGCTTGTAGCCAGCTTCCTTTAGATAGTGCCGTTCTGCACTCGCCTTTTCAGTGTCCAAAATCATGTAATTGGCACATGGCTTTGGCTCACCCTCAGACCACTTCAAGAGGTTATGGGCCAGTTGACTCGCATAAAGAAAACCGTAAAGCCGTAAAAAACTTTCAAAGCAATCCAACAAGTAACTAGGCTTGGTGCCGAGAAAGGCTAAATCTTGCTTAAAGCTGTTTGTTAAAAACGGTAAAAATGGTACTTCTGTGGCTTTGTGACTATTTTTACTGGCTTTAACTTTTAACGACTGAGTATTAAGCACATCGAACAATATTTTCTCAATAAAATTCAACCGCATCGGGTTAAAGCCAACCATTACCTGCCCCCCCATCAGGTGAACAAACATATCTCCGATACGCTGGTTATGTTTGTTTTCCTCGGTTTCTCCTGCTCTAAACAGCAAAAACTCTGGTGCCACTTCTAGAATGCTGCGCGAATCAAAGTACATGGTTTTAATAACTGGCCAAAATGACGGATCATCTAGTCGCTTTTTAAACTCAACTTCACAGAGGCTTTGATATGCTGGTAGATCATTCAGTGCCAACTCTTTTTGGTAGAACTCGCCAATGACCATCCCAAGAACGCTATTCCAATCTGGATCCTTTCGTTCATCCTTGGTGCGTAAAGGGAAAAACCGATTCAGTCGGTTCTTGGTTACTTCTAGGTTCGCACTGAGATTCATCCTTATCCCCCACTCACTTCTAACTCACTACCATCACCTTCGGGGTCATGAGCCCGATAGCGTGTCATGTCACGTAGCACAAAGAGTGTTTTTGTTTTACCAGCAATTTCGTGCAGCTCCTCAACTAGCTCATCCAGTAAAACAACGGCATTTTTATCATGCTTATTGGGTTGGTAGCCCTCACAAATTCGATAAAGCAACCCAAGCAGGTTAATGTTAATAGCTATTTTCTTTAAAGGTTGTTCTGCGACTCTTAGCCATACATGGAAGTAACCTACATGTTCAGGCTCTTGCTGAGCAGCCAACTTGATTGCTGCATTATCTTGCTTCACATCCACCTGTGCTGCGATGTGAAAGCCACCTCGTGTGGCCAGCAATAATTCATCTTTGCTAAGTTGGGGCGCATTACGATTGTTGTATTTGCTAACTGCTGTTAGGAGAACATCACGATAGAAAACTCGCAATTCTTGCTTGGCTTCAGCTGTCTCTGGTGCCCGATGCAAACGCCAAATTGTCGCGTATTTATCTAATAATGTGTCACTAAAGTCGATGCGAAAACGATGGTGATAATTGTTACCAATGTCCTCGTACTGCAAGAGATAGAAAAGCCGAATCATGCTTTCAGGTGAGCGGAACCGCCTTAAATCAAAGCCCAAATCCTTGAGAGTTACCTTAAACTCTTCAAACGCATCTTCTTCTATTCCAAGTTTATAACTAAGAATAAATTGGTCGAGTTGCTTAGTTCGTAATAGCGCGGGATCGAAGTCCGCTATTTTGGCTACAATCTCACTTTCATTGCAGGTAAAGAGGTTTTCAGACAAATAGCCATCGCCTGAGAACAAGTGGTAAATAAAATCCAACAAAGATCTTGCAGTAAGAAACTGATCCCGTATCAAACGAGCTTTTAGCAAAGACTCCACCACGATACGCTGCACGGAAGGGATGGAAAGCAAATCAAAATTCTTACAGAGCGGTGCATCAGGTTGGTCAGCAACCTTTTCTTTGTCGTAATACTGACGAATTATGTTGTCGTTTTCTGCTGTAATACGATGCAACAGTTGCTCCGTAAATCTAGAGCTGTAATAGTGTTCAGCCAGTTTAAACTTGGGGTACTGTTCAAAATCCAAGAAGATGAACTCGTCTTGCTGCTTAGACTTACGCAGAAAGCTCCTAATAGCGGCTTTGAAGCGTTCCTGCCCTCCTTCCTCAGAGTAATTACCAAGCATGCCGATATTGATTCCGACCACGAGCGACCTTGAACCTTGCTCATAATCCGTAAATACTTTATTCAATCGCTCTATGGCGGTTTCTTTTGGGCTAAAACTATGGGTAGCATCAAGATGAAAATGGGCTTGGTGCTGAAATTGGTTTTGGTAGCGTGTTAAGATTTCGGATTTACCATCACCACTGCTGCCGCACAAGAAGATAACTTTTTTCTCGGAAGATGATAGCGACTTGAGGTGGTCATAAAAATCTTGCTCAATGTCGGTTCGGACGTAGAGATAATCTTTGATTGAATCCAGTGCGTCAGATTTTTCAAGCTGGCGCTCTGTTTTGACCGCATATGGCGAGGACTTAGAGAGAACTCGTAAAGCATCACGAAGCCGTATCATGTTTTACTACCCTGCTGACTTTAAGCGGTTTTGATACCGCTCCGTGGCGAACATTAATTTGAGCACCGTACCATATCAGGGACTTTGGGCAAGGGTCAAAATTTAGAGGCCAAGGTATCATGATTTGGAAGACTTGGGCACGATATGGCAACAACATAGTCACCAGGCGCAGTAAGCCACTTAATCTTGACATAAGTATTTGATTTCATTGGCAAGTTCGAGAGGATAGGCTCGGATGCCTCCTGCACCCAACCGCTGCGCGGTGCTGGCGTGATTCCAGACGCAACCGGCGTTTTCGCGAACTTGATAGTGCTTCATACCCAACACACACGCCAGAACCGAGTAGGAGGAAGCCTTGCAGCCCCTGTTCTTTCACACCACCGTACATACGGTTCCGTATACGGCGTTTCCGAGTTAGCGCTTGAACCGCTTTACGCTGTCCAACATCGAAAACAACCCGCGCCGGTCAAAGAGCTTCTTTTGCAGAGCCGCGTTTATTTGCAACGGCCCACCGCTCAACCAGGGTCCTCGACCGTTAGTGGCGCTCTTTCGTCCGTCAAGTCCATGCGTATCATGCGATCCGCATGGGTGGACGACCGTTTCCGCTGACGTTACAGGATTAACAACAGGCAACGTCGGATCCAGCTCCTCTTCCGAGCGTAGCTAGCCCGCCAACCGATAGTGGTGTGCCCAGCTTCTATGGATCAGTGCCAGGCGCCCAATCGATTTACCGATCGCGGTGGCCTCGAGCCGGTTAAGCACCTTCTTGAGGCGCGCCTTGAACCGCTTTCGGTTGACCTCCAGGATCTTCAGTCGCGGATGTAACGAACCAGCACGCTCCTCAGCACGTCGTGGTTTACCCGGTCGATGAACAGCGCCAGGTCGATGTCCACCACCCAGCGATGGCCGTCACTGAAATGTCGCTAGATGTTGGCCATGACCGCCTGATGGGTGCTTCGTCCCTGCTGGAGGCCGTAGCTGGCGTCCGAGAAGGTCGGTTACAGCAAGGGGCTGAGGATCTAATGCTGGGCTTGCTGGATCAGGCGGTCCTGGACCGTCGGAATGCCCAACTAGGCGGGTCCCGCCCTTGGGCTTGGGGATCGTCACCTGGCGGACCGGGTGCGGTAGATAGGTGCTGGCCAGCAGTTAGTCTTTCAGCGTTGGCCAGTGGGTCAAGTGGTCTTTAAGGGCGTCCACCGGCATGCTGTTCACGCCCGGGGCTCCCTTATTGCCGACCACTCGTTGGTAAGCGCGTCTCAGGTTCGACGGTTCGAGTACCGCCTCCATCAACGCCATCGGTTCCGCGTTCGTCCACGAGCAGGACGTCTGGGTCACTTGTTCGCGCACCCGTTCCGACTCCGGATACGCTACGGTGCCTCCCCGGTGTGCTTGTTGCAGCCCAACAGCATCTGCGTTCATCTGCGCCTCATACGTACCTGTCTCCTACTAACGGTTCTCTCGGTTCAGCCCTTCGGTGATCGGTGGTCCCCTACTATGGCTTCGGCTGACTCCTGACCCTCCATCCCCACCCCTCGCGAGGTAAGTAGCACAGTGGCAGAGGGTCAGGCCTCCCGGGGTAAGATGCGTGAACTTCACACTTATGCCCGCCGCATCTACGTTAATAGCATTCGTGACAAGTATTGGGCCTTGGCAGTCATGGCTACCTTACCCGCTATCAACGCCTTCTAGGCGGTTCCTGTTCGTCGGGCCAGTGTTTTGCCTTCCGCTTCCTTCAGATTTCACCTCGCGGTGAACACCCTTGCTGTTAGCTAGTGATTCCCCTTACCAGGCTCACAGGGGACTTGCACCCCTAAGTCATTCAGCCAGCACCACCTGAACTGAAACAGCACCTCTCGGTGCTACGCACACCACAAAAAAGCCCGCACGGAGGCGGGCCTGGATTCATTACAGTAGGGTCTCAGTCGAGACGATTACTGCAGCATAGCCTGCACCCGCTCCATCAGTTCCGGGTTCTGGCTCATCTGCTGGGCAATCTGGT